>JBDKUU010000384.1:0-3964 GCA_039679525.1 Phycisphaerales bacterium
CCTGAGTCAGTCGGACGTGGTCGACGACGTCTTCCAGGAGACCTTCATGCAACTGTACGTCAGCCGGGACACGTTCGACCTGTCGCGACCTCTGCGGCCGTGGCTGTTCACGATTGCGGCGAACAAGGCCAAGGACGCGCTGCGCCGGATGCAGCGAATCGATTCAGCCAACCTCGGCGGCATGTTCGACAGCGACGACCACTCGATCGACGACGTGCTCAACACGCTGGACTGCGACACGCGGATGCCGTACGACGACCTGGTCAAGGGCGAGACCGCGGCGTCTGTCAAACGGGTCATCGCCAGGATGCCCGCCAAGCTCCGCGAGATCCTGATTCTTGCCTATTTCCACAAGTTCTCTTATGCGGAGATTGCCGGAATTTTGCGGATTCCGGTGGGCACGGTCAAGAGCCGGCTCCACACGGCCGTGGGCCGATTCGGGGAGGATTGGAACGCGTCTTTGCTCTGCGAGACGCAGAACTGAAGGCCGCATCGAAGAAAGGGCGCCAGGACGAGTCGCCCACGCCAAGCCGAGGATGAACATCGCAGGGGCGGGTTTCAAACCCGCCCTCGCCGTTTCCTGACCCTCCAATCGATTGCCGGCGGCGCGGTCAGGCTCCCGCGAGCCGCCGCCGCATCTCGGATTTGTTGTCCCACAGGTGAGAATCGACTTCCATCGTCGTGGAGAAATCCAGCTCCCACAACGCCCGCCACCATCGCCATGCCCGTGCTATCGCTCTCATTTCGCACCTGACCTTTCCTCCTGTCCGGGTTTCCTCTTGTTCGCCGTCCGAACCCCGGACGGCCCGGTTCCCGAGAGCGCTCTCTACCTAGTCAGAGGCACAAGAAGGGGAGGAAGTAACGGGGCGGGAGATCTGAGATTTGAGATTTGAGATTCGAGACAAATCCAAGGGACTGAAACCCCAGTAGTCGAGACGCCATCGTCCCTTCGGACGAGCCGCTTTCGAGCCTCTGGATTTCGAATTTGCTTCGAATTTCGATATTCGGATTTCCGGGCGGTCTTCGGCTCAGAGTTGCCGCTTGACCGCCTGGGCGTGGATCAGCTCGAAGAGGGCCTTGACGAACTCCGCGTCCATGCCCGCCTTCTGACCCCGGGCGATGTGGTCGCCCAAGAGGTTCTCCCACCGCTCGATCTGCAGGACGGGGATGTTGTGCTCGTGCTTGAGCCGGCCGATCTCGTCGACCCACTTCATTCGCTCGGCCAGGTCCTGGATGATCCTGGCGTCGATCTGGCTGATCTCGGCCCGGAACTGGGCGATCTTTCGCTTCACCTCGCGGTCGCTGATCGACGCATTTCGCACCTTGAGCCGCTCCATCATCCGGCACAGCTCCTCCGGCGTGATCTGCTGCTTGGCGTCGCTCAAAGCCCGGTCCGGGTCGATGTGCGACTCGATGATCAGGCCCTGGATGCCCAGGTCCAGCGCCATCTGCGAGACCGGCTCGATGAGCTGACGGCTTCCCGTGATGTGGCTGGGATCACAAATCATCGGCAGGTCCGGCAGCAATCGCTTGAGCTCGATGGGGATCTGCCACTTCGGGTCGTTGCGGAATTGCATCTCGCCGTAGCTGGAGAAACCGCGATGGATCGCCCCGAGCTTGCGGATGCCGACCGCGTACAGACGCTCGATGGCGCCCAGCCACAGGCCGAGCTCCGCGTTGATCGGGTTCTTGACGAAGACGGGGATGTCCGTGCCCTTGAGGGCGTCCGCGATCTCCTGGACCGAGAACGGACTGACCGTCGTCCTGGCCCCGATCCAGACGATGTCCACGCCGTGTTGCAGGCACAGCTCGACGTGGTGCTTGTTGGCCACTTCGGTCGCGGTCGGCAAACCCGTCTCGGCCTTGACCCGCGTCAGCCAGTCCAGGCCCGCGGCGCCGATGCCTTCGAAGGAGTTGGGGCGTGTTCGCGGCTTCCAGATCCCGGCGCGGAAGGCCTTGACGTGCGGCGAGCCCGCCAGGCCGCGGGCGGTCGCCAGCATCTGCTCGGCCGATTCCGCGCTGCACGGGCCCGCGATGACCCAGGGAAGAGGTTCGGCCCCGCCGCGACTGGCCGGGAGCCATTCAGTGATCGGAACGATGTCTTTGTTGATCTGCTTCAATGCGTCGGTCATAACCAGTCCGCGAACAAGTCGTCTTGGGAGAGGATGCGATCCACCGTTGGCCGCCAACCCGTAAAATTAATAGTATACCCGCAAGGCTGGTCCAGTTCAAGGGTGACTGCACGCGTCGAGTTTGCATGTATTATCCGACGGACGCCGAGAGATCCGACAGAACCTGGCTCGTAGCGGCCCCAAGCTTGAAAAAATAGGAGAAATGGATAGAATAGTTGAATGCGTGGTTCACATGCGACGCATGGGGGTGAAGCGTTTCTTCTGGCTGTGTCCAACAAGCGTGCAAGCAACCAACCTGGTTTGAGTGAGGAGAGAATTGATGAAGAAGCTTCTGTGTTTGTGCGCGTTGATGGCGTTCGCGGCCGCTCCTGCCGGGGCCAGCGTTACATTCGACGATCTGTCCGGTTCCATGGCCAACATCCCCAATGGTTATGCCGGATTGAACTGGAGCAATTTCTGTTCCCTCGACGGCACGTCGATGTCTTCCACGTCGGGTTACCACAACGGGATCATTTCCCCGAATAACGTGGCCTTCAATGGCGGGGGAACTCCTGCGGAATTCTCGGGAACCTCGTTCGACCTGGGCGGAATGTACATGACTGCCGCCTGGAGCGCGGGACTGAATGTCGACATCGAGGGCTACCGGGACGGCTCCCTGGTGTACAGCCAAACCGTGGTTGTCGATACGACCTCCCCGACGTGGCTGGTGTTGAACTACCTCGATGTGGATCGGGTGCGTTTCGTTTCCTACGGCGGGACGGATTATGCCCAAGACGGGGGCGATGGCGCGCATTTCGCCATCGACAACGTGAGCTTCGAAGCCGTGGCCCCGACTGTTCCCGCTCCGGCGGCTCTGGTGCTCGGCTCGTTGGGCACGGGCTTGGTCGGCTGGCTGCGTCGTCGCAGCACGCTGTAAGCGCCCTTTTCAGCGACAACTCAAGGGCTGTGAGCCGAACGCTCGCAGCCCTTTGCTTCTGCGCGGGCACGTGACCGGCGGGATTGGAGTGTAGGGGCGACGCATGTGTCGCCTGTGTTCAGCCAGAGCCCCCATCCCTCGATCCCGCGTTGTCTCCACGGCTAGTCCTTCGAAGGCGGATCGTCCGATGGCTTGCGTTCGCCTTTGCGTTTCTCGATGGCGGCTATACGTTCGGCGGACAGTTGCTCCAACCTGTCGGCGAGTCTCCTGTGATAGTCCGAAGCTTCGGGAAGCGGCTCTTCGCGAATCTGCCTGGCCAGACCCATCACCAACCTCTGGATTTCCTGTGCCTGACCAAGATCCCCATCTTTCTCCATCTTTTCGACCAGAGGATCAACGTATTGCTGCCAGATGAAAGGAAAGACATAGCCGGTGGCCGAACTTCGATGCTCCGTTGTGGAGAAGAGCCCAGGCGGAGCGTCCGCCGCATCGAGGGCTCTTGTCACGGCTTTTTCCTTCTGATCGACGTACGCCTGAAGGAAGGGCTTGCGAACGGCCACCTGCAACTCTTGCACCGCCAAAACCGGCTGTCTCAGGTTGAAGTAGAGTTCAGCCTTGCGATAATTATGATAGGCGTTCTCAGGATCATATTTTTCACATTCGTCCACTTCCTTGATCGCTTGATTCAGCGCATCGTCAGCGTATTGTCTCAGTCTGGCGCGGGCCTGATCGTAGTCCTTTTCTTCTATTTCGACGGAATTGCCCGTCTTGTCCCCAAGCACATTGTACAATACACGCCACGGTCGGTTCGGATCTGGGTCGTTCCCATATATGCCGGTCCATATGTCAATCTGCTTTCGGCCATACTTCTGAGCGTTCTCAATCAGGGATTCCAGATAATGTACTGTCTGTAGTT
>JBDKUU010000385.1:0-1826 GCA_039679525.1 Phycisphaerales bacterium
TGATCACAACCGAGGTGCGAGCCTCGGGGATACCCTGGGCGTGACTCGTGCCGCACGCGCCCAGAGAGAACACCGCCAGCAGGAGCCCCAAGCCAATCGTCTTACTCATCATCCACCGACTCCTACTGACCTACGTTCGTTCCAGCCTCCACCGGTCCCTGGCCTTTGATGCCCGCCCCATACGCCCCATATCCCAGCCCACGCACATGCCCGGGCCCAGCCCGCGACTCCTCTATCTTATCCGATTTGACGCATCTGAATCAAGCGCCAAGCAGGCTGGAGGCTGGACCAGGGTGCATGACCGTTTCTGCAACGGGACCTGTTGAATGTGATGCGGGGACAGAAGGAAGGGACGGGCCGATCCGGAATCCGCCGCCTGGAAAGGAAGTGCCGCTGCGCGACGGGCGGCGGGCATTCATCGCTTTTCGCCAGGAGCATGATTGCCCGCCGGGCGGGCGTTGAAGCGTAGAAGCGTTGGACGCAGACCTTTCCACTTCCACGCTTCTACATCTTCGCTCATGCTGCTGGCCCAAAGCGCAAGATGCCCGGCCGAGGGCCGGAATCCGGATTTGTCCGTCCCTTTCCTTCTCCGTTTTGAGCGACCGTCTGAGCTTGAGGACCCCGCCGGCCGCTGGGGGGCGCGCAACTGCGGTCATGCACCCCCTTCCGTCGTATTCTCGGACTCACTCGACCCGTGTGTCATCACAGGCATGTAGGATGGGTTCTCAACCCACGCGTGAAGGTCTTCAATGTAGCTGCGCCAACCATCCTGATTTGATGAACGGATAGGCGAGTGCTTCTTCGTAGGTTGGGCGTCCTCGCCCGACCTTCTTGAGACGAGCGGAGACGCTCGTCCTACGAAGAGCCCGGCCTCGACGGATGGAACAGCACCCATCAGTATAGAATAGTCGGCATACTGCAAACTCACGTCCGATCATGCGTTCAACGTTCCTGCCGCAGCAGATAGCTGTCGAACCAGTCCGCGAACCGGCGGATGTCCCAGATCATCGTCGGCCAGCCGTGCTGCTTGCCGGGGCGAACTACCAGTTCGATCGTGCCTCCGGCCTCGCGGACGCGAGTCACGAATCGCTCGGATTGGTCCGGCGGGACGAGCGTATCGGCCCCGCCGTGAAAGATCAGGATCGGCGGAAGATCCGCCGTCACGTAGTAGATTGGCGACAACTCCCGGCCGATCTGCTTCCAGACGGCAAGGTCCGTCGCCTGAGGCCCGAAGGCCTTCGCGAAGCTCTTGGGCGGCCCGCCGTCGCCGAGATTCTCGGTGGAGTCTCCGAGATTCAGCAGATCCGTGACAGGAAAGAAGATGGCCACCGCCTGCACGGCGCTGCTCTCGCGATCGACAGGATCTGCCGCGTCGGGCGATCCGGGTCCGCCGCGTGTAGCCAGCATGAGGCTCAAGTGCCCGCCTGCGCTGCCGCCGGTGATGCCGATGCGATTGGGATCGATGCCGTACTCCCGGGCGTGGTGGCGGATGAACCGCACGCCCCGGCTCACGTCCTCCACGATCTCCATCACGGTCGCTTCGGGCTGAGACAGATGCGAGACCGCGAAGATCGTATACCCGCGGCGCAGCAAGGGAGCCGCCATCCAGGGCCGAAAGCCCTCCGGGCCGGACCGCCACCCGCCGCTGACCATCACGACGATCCCCAACCCGTTCGGCCGCGCGGGCCGGAACGTGTCGAACGTCAGATCCCGACCGTGCCGCTGCGCATAGACAACGCGAGCCCCCTGTTCGAACCGTGGATGAAGGTACCACCAGATCCCGCCAATCGAGAGGGCAATCGCCGTTACGACCGCCAGCAGCACAA
>JBDKUU010000386.1:0-1549 GCA_039679525.1 Phycisphaerales bacterium
CGGCTCAAGGACATCCCCTACGTCGCCAACGCCGTCGGATTCTACCGCCGCAAGCTCGACGAGATCCTGCCGACCAAGGGCCTGCGCCGCAGTTCGTCGGGCGCGGCCCAACTGGCGTTCGAGCCCAACTTGGAAAAGACCTTCAATCGCGGCTTCACAGACTACGGCCTGCTCGGCCGAAACGGCTCCATCTCATCGATGGACACGCCCAAGTCCGTCGGCGAGTTCGTCGGGATCGTCGCCCGCGTGGAAACGACGAGTTTCGTCCTCGACCGCGACTGCGACCTGCACAATGCCGACGGGCTGTGCTTCTTCGATTCCGAGCGTCACCTCGATGGGACGGTTGTCAATCGTGTCGAAGGGCGGCGGGTCTATCCGCAAAAAATGCAGGGCATCCGCGTCGGCCAGGAGATCTATCGCAATTTCGATTATGCCTTCTCCCGAAAGCTCGGCGGACAGGCCGCGGAAAGAAAGATCGGCCTGACGATGTCCCTGCGAGATGCGGCCGATGGCCTGATTCTCACCGGTGTCGACGAGGATGGAAACCAAGCCGAGGCGACAATCGACGGACATCAGCCGGCAGAGAAAAGGGAAGCCGCCCACCAGACCCTCGTCACTCAATTGACTCGCCTGGGCAACACGATCTTCGAGTGCTCGAACGTACAGGTCAGCACGCAGGATGTCTACTTCGTCCCGGCATCGCGTCTGAACGCGGCTAAACGCGAGTTGGTCGAGCGACTGCTGCGCGTGCGAGAGGCGAACCGACCTCGCCTCGCCGGAGGCGAAAGGCGCAGCGATGCGCCGTATCCCGACAAACATCTGACCTACCTGGGCAACGTGCTCAACAAGAAAGCCGAGGCCTTCTACCGTCGTCACGGAGTCGAGGCGATCGAGCCGGCCGCCGAGTCCGGCGTGGACCTGTCCGGCCAAGTCGTCATGAAGACGAAGCTCTGCCTGCGGAGAGAGCTCGGCCTGTGCAAGGGACATGGAGCCAAGAACCCCGCCGAGCCGATGATTCTGGAGGACGAAGACGGCCTGCGATATCCGGTCCGCTTTCGGTGCGGCCCGTGTGGGATGGAGATATTCCTGAAGAGGGGAGAAATCGAATGAACGATCATGTGGCGGAGCTGACGACCGGCCTTGCCGGCCTGGACCAGGCGCTCAAGGGCATCCTGCCCGGCGACAACATCGTCTGGCAGGTCGACGCGGTGGAGGATTACATCGCCGTGGCGGCCCCCTATGTCAACGCGGGCCTTCAGTCCGGGCGAAAGGTCATCTACTTCCGGTTCGCCAGCCATCCGCCTGTCGTCTTCCAGGGCCGGGCCGTCGAGGTGTACGAGCTGGACCCCGCCGAAGGCTTCGAGACTTTCATCGCCAAGATCCACGGGGTCATCGAGGCCGCGGGCCGGGGCGTGCTGTACGTCTTCGATTGCCTGTCCGAGCTGGCGGCCGACTGGTATTCGGACTCCATGCTGGGCAATTTCTTCATGCTCACATGTCCCTTTCTTTATGACCTGGAGACGGTGGCGTACTTCGCGCTGTTCCGCAA
>JBDKUU010000387.1:0-1684 GCA_039679525.1 Phycisphaerales bacterium
ATCAGGCAGGAACAACCACAAGTCAAAATGTCCGTAGCGAATGGCAAGACTCTCTCGGATCGCGTTGACAGCATGGGCGTAGCCATGGAGCTTCGGGTTCGTAAGAACCTTCACGTGAGCATTGGGCTTGCCGTCGAGAATCTCGGAGAGAGTGAAGCCGTAGCCGATGCCCTGGAGGACTCTAAGGGCATCAAAGAAATTGGACTTGCCGCTGGCGTTGGCGCCGATGAAGATGTTCATGGGCCCCAGCTTGACGCTGACGTCCTTGAAGCTCTTGAAGTTCTTGATGGCAATCTGTTCGATCATAGGGCTCACCGCCGGGAGTCTATCGCCAGCAGAACCGTTCCGCAAGAGGGCGACTTACTTCTCCAGGAGCACGACGACCCAGCCTCGAACGGTCACACATTCGTCGTGGCCGCCGAAGCCGTGGATTGCCTTGATCGTCCAGCCGTCCTTCAGATAGTTCTCCAGGTGCTCCTCGATCAAGCCGTGCTTCTCGGCGAAGTTGCCGATGAGGACCTTTCCCTTGCCATATGCCATGTTGTCGAGATAGATGCTCACCAGTTTCTGCATGATTCGGACCTCCATCGATCCCCTTGTGCGCTCACGACGGCACGACGCCCAGCACTTTGATGCAGTAGCGGTCGGTCATGCCGGCGATGTAGTCGCAGACGGCCCGCTCCAGGCCGTACTGCGGGATGAAATCGCGGAAGTAGCCGGGCATGCGGTGCGGGTCGCGGCAGAGTTGCCCAAACAACTCCGTGAGCCATCGTTTCGCGTTTCTCGCGGCCTCCAGCAATCGCTCGTGATGGTAGAAGTTGGCCAGCAGGAACCGTTCGAGCTGCGTCAACTGGCGATCGCCCTCCGGCGACAGGCCGATCAGGTCCTCGGACAGATTGCAGGCGTCTTGCGCGGTGCGGATGCCCGCCTCGGCGATCCTCTTTCGGCTGGTCTCGATGCAGTCGCTGACGAGCCGGTCGGTGATCGTCTTGGCCGTGCGGGTCCGCCGGATCGTCCAGTCCGGAATCCGCTCGACCCCAACCTTTCTGGTCGCCTCGGTATAGATCTCGATGTCGCGCATCTGGTTACCGTCGATCAGCCGGGCCCGCAGTCCGTCCTCCAGGTCGTGACAATTGTACGCGATCCGATCCGCCACGTCGGCGATCTGGCCCTCCAGAGTGCTGTTGAATTCGTGGAAGCGTGGAAGCGTAGAAGCGTAGAAGCGTTGATCGGAATGCTCATCCGCATCTTCACCCCTCAATAGTCCCTCGCATTTTCTCGCCAGGCCCAGGCGGGTTTCGTGCATCAGGTTCAGGCCCATGAAAGCCGGATAGGGATGCTCGAGCAGCGTCACGATCCGCAACGTCTGGGCGTTGTGTTCGAAGCCGCCGTGGCCGGCCATCAGGCTGTCGAGCGTGTCCTCGCCGGTGTGGCCGAAAGGCGGATGCCCCAGGTCGTGGGCCAGGCAGATGGCCTCGGTGAGGCTTTCATTGAGCCCCAGCACCTTGGCCAGCGTCCGGCCGATCTGCGAGACCTCGATGCTGTGCGTCAGCCGGGAACGGTAGTAATCGTCCAAGCCCGGCGAAAAGACCTGCGTCTTGCCCTCGAGCCGCCGGAAGGCCGAGCAGTGGATGATCCGGTCCCGGTCCCGCTCGAAATCCGAGCGATAAGGATGAGCCCGCTC
>JBDKUU010000388.1:0-6615 GCA_039679525.1 Phycisphaerales bacterium
CCGTGCGGCGGTCAAGCACGGCGACAAACAGCGGCGTCTCATACACCGGCACGCTCTCGGCCGTTCTGGAATGCCGGAACCTGGACGAGGGTTTGCATTCCCCATAGGGGATATCCAATATGGCGCCCTTGTCGATGAGCAGTTGGGTCAGCTCCGCGTAACCATCGCTGGCAGCCAGATGGAGGGCCGAAGCGCCGGGATTGTCCTTTGCATCCACGTCTGCACCATTGGCGATCAGTAGTGCAGCCATTTCCCGCTGATTAGCCTTTACGGCGGCCAGCAGGGGGGTATCCCCCTGCCCGTTACGGCTGTTGACGTCGACACCGCGATTCAGCATCGCGGCAATCGCATCTCGATCGCCCGCGCAGGCGGCCAGATGGATACCCAGGGGCGACTCCTTGGCTGCGAGTATCTTCGCGATCTCACCGTGGCCTCTCATGATGGTGATGTCGGCGGGGGTACGCCCCTTTCTATCCTGTACATCGAGCCTGGCTCCGTGATCGAGAAGACACCTGACGATGTCCGTCTCTTTGTAGAAGACGGCCAGGTGCAGCGGAGTGAACCCGTCGAGCCGGGTAGGGTTGACCTCTGCTCCATGAGCGACAAGGAGCTTCACCATGTCGGCCTGGCCCTCGTAGACCGCTGTATGGAGAGGCGTGGGGCCGCCGGCGGGAAAGTCATCGTACACAGGGTCGGCTTCCGTTGCCGCATTGACGTCGGCGCCGCGGGCGATCAGCAGTTCGGCGACCTGGATTCTTCCGCTGCCCGCGGCCCAGTGCAGAGGAGTTCCGACGCCTTTCTCCGCCGGGGGGACCTTCCGCCTTTCGTTGATGTACGCTCCCGCGTCGATCAGCGTCTCGGCGATGCCGCGGTTGCCCGTTCGGGCCGCGATGTGCAGTGGCGTGACGCGGCCCGGGGTGCGTGCGTTGACGTCGGCTCCCCGGGCGATGAGCAACCTCACGGTATCTGCGAAGGAGTCGCGGGACGCCTTGCTGGGGTCCTCGGGAGAATCCTCGTCTGACACGCGGCGAACGGATTCCTTGAAGTCCAGACCCCCGCTGGCGGCATAGTGCAGGGGAGTCCTGTGATTCTCGTCTGCAACGCGAATATCGGCTCCATGATCCAGGAGCAGTTCGACGATTTCCTTGCGGCCGTGTCTGGCCGCGAGGATCAATGCTGCGGTGCCGCGGTATCTCTGGTTGAGGTCGACTCCCTCGGCGATCAAACGCTCCACGGCCTGTCTGTCGCCTTTTTCGATCGCATCACAGAGCGACCGGACCGGCTCCAGGGAGGTTCTCAATACAGGCTCGGACGATTCCCCCGAGGATAGAGACGCCCAGAAGAGCATACAGGTTGCCAGAACGACGCGACACGCGGAATGATCTCCCATGATCCGACTGTCCTCTCACTGAGATTATCGCTCGTCAGCCTTCGACAGACCCATTATACCACGTACGGAGGCCCGTTTGCGAGAACTCGCCCATTGTGTCGGTAGTAGAGCAGAAGCAGGGGACTTGAAAGGATACGCCGATGGAAGGGATTGACAACGCTGACAAGACAGCATCGACGGAGTCCCCGTCCTGCTGCATGATTCATGATCGGGCGGCTTCGGAGGTCGAGGTTCTGGAGTCGTTTTCCCAGGCCGTGATCCGCGTCGTCGAGTGCCTCGCGCCGGCGGTCGTCAGCATCACCAGCCGCCTGACGTTTCGAGACGACGGAAGGGCCATCGAACGCGAGGGTGGCGGCTCGGGAGCCGTGATCGCGCCCGACGGTTACATCCTCACCAACAGCCACGTCGTCCACAACGCGAAGGAAGTGAGCGTGCATTTCACCGACGGGACCGTGCTCCCGGCCGAGGTCGTCGGTGAGGACCCGCCCACGGATCTGGCGGCGCTGAAGGTTCTCGCATCGGGCCTGCCCTATGCCCAGATCGGGGACTCGAACGCTCTGAAGGTGGGTCAACTGGTGATCGCGATAGGCAATCCGCTCGGGCTGGAGTCCACGGTCTCGAACGGCGTGGTCAGCTCTCTGGGGCGGGCGATCCGGAGCATCAGCGGCAGGCTGATCGAGAACATCATCCAGCACACGGCCCCGCTGAACCCGGGCAATTCGGGCGGGCCGCTCGTCAACACCCGCGGCCAGGTCGTCGGCATCAACACCGCGATCATCGCCGCGGCGCAGGGGATCGGCTTCTCGATTCCGTCGAACACCGCCAGTTGGGTTTTGTCGCGACTGATGACGCAGGGCCGGGTGTCCCGCAGCTTCCTGGGCATCGCGGGCGCTCCGCGGCCCCTGAGTCGCCGCACGGTTCGGGCGTTGAATCTGTCCACGGAACAGGCGGTGATCATTTTGCAGGTCGTGAAAGGCGGGCCCGCGGACCAGGCAGGTCTGCAGACGGGGGACATGGTGATCCGGATCGGAGACCGCGACGTAGCCACGATGGACGACGTCTACCGATTCTTGACCGAATGGCCGGCCGGCAAGCCGGTGACGGTCGCCATTCTCCGCCTGGGACAGCAACTCGCGATCGACGTGCGGCCGTCCGAGGCGGCTCCGGACGGTTGAGAGCGGATCTGTGTCGGAAGGGGAAACAAAAAGGGCTGCGAGTTGTCCTCGCAGCCCCGATGATCAGACCATGGCGGTGGAGATCACAGCGATTCTCGACGTCGCATCCAGGAGACCAAGCCGGCGCCGATGCCGCTGAGCAGAAGGGCGGCCGGAGCCGGAACGGCCGGACCGCCTGCGGAAAACCCGGCCTCGAAGGCGAGGTCCTGATACCACAGATGCCACGCTCCCGAAGTCAGATCGGAAAACCGTGATCCATTGTTCATGTAGACGAAGTTCCCGCCATCATAATTCATCTCTCCGCCGGCCAACTCACTGAGCCCCTGGACGCCGTCGAAGTAATTCGACGCGCTCACGAACAGCACGTATTGTGCGCCGGATGTGAGGGAAACACCGCCGGTGTTGAACGTGAACTTCTCATAACCGCCCAGGCCGCCGTTGTTCGTCGTGCTCATCTGCTCGCTGCTCCACAGGACGGGACCCGTCGCCTTCTCGCCGTCCCAAGCCATCACGTAGCCCGCGAAATCGACGGCGTCGGGATTCTGCCAGTCATCGATCCAGACGGAGAAACTGTCCAGGACGTTGTCCACGCCGGGCGCCGTGACGGTCTGGCCGTACGTAGCCGTGTTGAATTCTCCGAAGGATGAAATACTGCCGTTGAAAGGCAATGTGCTGATGCTCGTCGCCGCGCCCGCCAGGCTTGTCACGGCCAAGAGGGCAACCACCCCAAACCATGTGCTTTGTTTCATACCCAACCTCCTTACGTCAATGTAGTTTCCATCACGTCGTTGCGAACGTACCCTCAGCCCAGAACCCGGTTCTCAAAACCCCTGTGCAGAAGGAGCGACGCCGTCACTCCCAGGGACCGTTCGACACGCGTCGAACGAACGACGATGACAACTTGGGCGGATGGAAGACGTGTTCTATGTCAACCTGATCCCCTGACAAGGGGCGACTTTATCGGGCTTGTCCGGAGATGTCAAGACCCAACTTGTCCCTTGGTTCTCGCTGTTTGCGCAGCACACCCGTTGTGGCTCCGCAGCAGGGCACCGGCGGGTGCATGTCCGCAGTTGCATGAGCATCGTGAGCCAGTCGCGTTCGCGGCGTGCGTTTACCGCTTTACAGGATACCAGCGGGGAGGGGAGATCTGAGATTTGAGATCTCAAATCTCAGATCTCAAATCTCCCGTCCCCGCAAAGCGATAAAGGCGCCGCTCGAATTCGTCCGAACATCCGTGCGACGATGGAGCCACAAGAACGGTCATGCACCCGCCACTGGCCATTTTGCGAATGGGGGATTTACTAACCGCGGGGGCGGAATTAAGATTGCTGGTCGGTTGTGACCACGAAACATGGAATTCCTTTTCAGAAAGGGTGGGTTGGAGATGTCAATGAGGACACGGCGATTGGCGGCGTTGGGGGTTGTCGCGGCGGGGGCCATGATGGTCCTGTGCTCGTGCAAGTGCCCGTGCGGCAAGTCCGACAAGAAGGCCAAGGAGGCCCTGGACATCAATGTCGCGGCGTTCGGCAAGACGCCGGACGGGCAGGAGGTGAAACTGTATACGCTTCGCAACGCCAACGGCGCCAGCGCCAAGATCATGACCTATGGCGCGATCGTGGTGTCGCTGGAGATGCCGGACAGCCAGGGCCAGATGGACGACGTCGTGCTAGGCTACGACAATCTCGACGGGTACCTGAAGGTGAGCCCCTACTTCGGAGCGATCGTCGGCCGGTACGGCAACCGGATCGGCAAGGGCACGTTCACGCTGGACAACGTGGCGTACTCGCTGGCCCGCAACGACAAGGAGAACCACCTGCACGGCGGCGTCAAGGGCTTCGACAAGGCGGTCTGGACCGACAAGCCGGTGTGGAAGTCCGACGCGGTCGGCGTCGAGCTGACGTACCTGAGCAAGGACGGCGAAGAAGGCTATCCGGGGAATCTCAGGGCCACTGTGACCTACACCCTGACGAACAAGAACGAGCTTCGGATCGATTACCTGGCGACGACGGACAAGGCGACGCCGGTGAACCTGACGCACCATGGGTACTTCAACCTGACCGGCGGCGAGAGGGACATCCTCGGCCACGAGCTGATGCTCAACGCCAACAAGTTCACGCCGGTGGACGCCGGGCTGATCCCGACGGGCGAGCTCCAGTCGGTCAAGGACACGCCGATGGACTTCACGAAGGAGACCCCGATCGGGGAACGGATCGAAGCGGACTTCGCGCAGCTCAAAGCCGGCGGCGGATACGATCACAACTGGGTGCTCAACCGCAACGGCGACGGCCTGATCCTGGCGGCCAAGGTGGTCGAGCCGACGACCGGACGCGTGATGGAAGTCTATACCACCGAGCCCGGCATCCAGTTCTATTCGGGCAACTTCCTGGATGGGACCATCACCGGTAAAGAAGGCAAGGTGTACAAGCATCGCTGGGGATTCTGCCTCGAGACGCAGCACTACCCGGATTCGCCGAACAAGCCGAACTTCCCGTCCACGATCCTGCGGCCGGGCGACACGTACAAGACGACCACGATCTATCGCTTCTCGACGAAGTGAAGAGCGTGAAGCGTGCCGCGTGAAGCGACACGGCCGTCGTTTGACTGAAACAAGCGGGGCTCCCGAATGCGCAATCTCGCGTTCGGGAGCCCCGTCCATTTTCCCGTCGCCGAGAATCTCTCAGAGGTGGTCCTCGACGCTGCCGTATGTCGCGTAGACGCTGTAGATCGCGCCGAACTCGGCCGATTCGCCGAAGGTGTCGGGCATTCCATCCGACCATGTCGCGCTGGAAATCGCGCGGCCGGGGCTGCCTTCGATCCATCGCATGCCCGGATCGTCTTCAAAGACCCAGGCGAGCCAGACCGTCTCGCCTGCCGGGACGATGACAGGGCTCTGCAGGGCGATCGTCTGCCAGCCTTCGGCGCCGTTGATCGGCGTCGAGTCCGTCGCGCCCAGCCGAGCCCCGGGCCGCCCGCCGGCGTCGTCGTACACGGCCAGGATGGCGTCGCCGGTTCCGCCCTGATGATAAATGCTGATGCTCGTGAGAGACCCGGCCTCGTTCATCGCAAACGGCATCGCCCTGAGATTGGCAACCGTCGAGATGTTGGAGAACACGGTCGTATTGCCGATCGTTCGGTCCTCTCCGGATTCTCCAGGCATCGCGCTAATGGTTGTCCCTGTCGAGAAGTTCCGTTCGTTGTCATAACTGAAGATCGTGTAGTAGTAGGTCGTGCCATTGGCCAGACCGCTGTCGACGCAACTGGTGTCGGACCCCGCGTACACCATCGCTCCATCCGTCACGTCAACGGGGTAATCACCCTCCTTTCGAATAACCCACACACCCGCAAAATCCGTGTCGGCGGGGTTCATCCAGCTCAAACCGACCTGCCCATTGCCCGCGATGGCAGTCAATTCAGCCACGTTTCCCGGCGGGGTCAAGTCCGGCCCCGATCCATAGTTCGCATAGATGCTGTAGATCCCATTGTATAGGCCCGATTCGCCGAAGGTGTCGGGCATCCCATCCGACCACGTCGCGGTGGACATCGCGCGGCCGGGACCACCTTCCGTCCATCGCATGCCCGGATCGTTCTCAAAGACCCATGCCAACCAGATTGTCTGACCCGTGGGGACGATGACAGGGCTCTGCAGGGCAATCGTCTGCCAGCCTTCGGCGCTGTTGATCGGCGTCGAGTCCGTCGCGCCCAGCCGAGCCCCGGGCCGCCCGCCGGCGTCGTCGTACACGGCTAGGATCGCGTCGCCGGTCCCGCCCTGATGGTAGATACTGATGCTCGTGAGAGACCCGGCCTCGTTCATCACAAACGGCATCGCCCTGAGATTGGCAACCGTCGAGATGTTGGAGAACACGGTCGTATTGCCGACGATGCGGGGCTGATCCGACTCCACCGGCATCGCGACGGCGGTGACTCCGCTGGAGTAGTTGAGCACCTCATCATAGGCAAAGGCGGCATAGTAGTAGATTGTGCCGTTGGTCACAGCCCTGTCAAAGCAAGCCGTGCCGGATCCATTGTATATCACCTTCCCATCCATCGGGT
>JBDKUU010000389.1:0-1862 GCA_039679525.1 Phycisphaerales bacterium
AGCAGCGATCTTAGTGCCGTCCAGCGTCCGACGCAAGAGAGACCTGCGTCTTCGGCTCTCCTCAGCGGCTATCAGCGTGTGTTCGGGAGGCAAATTTTGAAGAAAAAAACGCTATGTACAAGCCAAAAACCGTAGTTATAATTGCGATGCTATCTACAGTAGGGAATTGACCGGTCAACATGAGCCAAAGGAGATAGAATGTCAGGTCACTCGCATTGGGCGACAATCAAACATAAGAAAGGCGCAGCCGACGCCAAAAGAGGCAAGGTCTGGAGCAAGATCGCAAGAATGATCATCGTGGCCGCGAAGAACGGCGGCGGCGATCCGGACTCCAATCTGACGCTGCGCTACGCGATCGACAAGGGCAAGGCAGCCAACATGCCCAAGGACACGATCGAGAAGGCGATCAAGAAGGGCGCCGGCGGCACGGAAGGCACGGCCTTCGAGTCGATCCAGTACGAAGGGTACGGCCCGAGCGGCGTCGCCATCCTCGTCGAAGTGCTCACCGACAACCGCAACCGCACCGGCCCGGAGATCAAGCGGATCTTCGAGAAGGGCGGCGGCTCCATGGGCACGCCCGGCTGCGTGAGCTGGATGTTCAGCAAGAAGGGCATGATCGCCATCGCCACCTCCGCCATCGGCGAAGATGAATTGATGGAGCTGGTCCTGGGCGCGGGCGCCGACGACATGCAGAACACGGGCGAAGCCTACGAGATCACGTGCGATCCGGCGGCCTACGAAGGGCTCAGGAAGGCCATCGAGGCGAAGAACATCCCGATGCTCTCCGCAGAAATCTCGATGGTGCCCTCGAACACGATCCCCATTTCGGAGGTCGATGTGGCCCGCAAGGTGATCAGGCTCATGGACGCGTTCGACGATCAGGACGACGTGCAGAACGCACATGCGAACTTCGACATCCCGGAAGAGATCGCGGCCCAGGCATCGGCATAACAGACGCTGAACGGGCACGAGATGGGTTGAGATTCAAGCAAGCCCCGCTGGTCTTTGGACCGGTCGGGGCTGCTTTGTTTATTGGAGCGCCGCGATCCGCTCTCTCGCGAGACGATACTCCTTTTCGCCTAGACGGCTGACGACCGACGCACGATCGGGGTACATCCTGCGGAACTGCTCCCGATACTGCTCTTCGATCTCGACGGCTTTCCTGTAGTGTCCCAGGGCGACTTGGGGCTGGTTCAGCCGTTCGGCCGATCGGCCCAGTTCGAACCAGAGCCGTTCGCAACCGGGGTATAATCCCGCGGCCTTCAGATACCAGTCATAGGCTTCCTGGTGTTTGCCCGCCTGGCTGTAGACCATCGCAAGCTTCTCGTAGTTCTTGTAGTCCGCCGGGTTTCTCTCCAGGGCCTCGCGAAAGAAGCGGGCCGCTTGTTCGAGGATGGCGGGCGCTCTGCCGGACACCTGTGCGGATTGCTGCAGGTAGAGCCGTCCGTCAAGATTGGGAGCGGTAGGGGAGAACCGATCCGCTTGCGTCGCGTCCTCCAGTACCGCGTGAGCCAGATCCAAGCGACCGGAGGCAAGGGCCCGTTGTGACGCCGCGATGCCGACCGTCGTCCGATAGACAGGCACCCAGACCCACAGGACGAAGGCTACGAACACCATGAACGCGGCGCACGCCAGCAACTGCTTGCGTCTCGAAGACCGATGTGCGACAGCCGGCTCGACCGTCGGCCCCCGGTGAAGTCGAAGGGCGGCAAGACAGGCCAGCAGGGTCCAGAACGTCATCCAGACGCCGGGCTCGAACAGGGCGAAGTCGATCAGGCTGTGCAGGAGAACGGCCAGGACCGCGGCGACGAGCGAGCCAGTCAAGGCGGATCTCGCGAAGCTCGATGGCGATTCACGCAGCT
>JBDKUU010000390.1:0-5898 GCA_039679525.1 Phycisphaerales bacterium
AGCCCCAGTCGCTCGGCGCTATCTGCATCTTCAATCACAACGACCCGTGGTTCACCGATCGCGGCGTTCGCAAGGCGGATATCTCCGTCTGGACGCAGGAGGCCGGCTGGAAGAAGATCCAGGACGACCTGGCGATCGAGCAGGCCCAGGGCACCGACGACTACGACATGCCCATGTTCGTCAAGCTCGACGGCGTCAAGGCCCAGAAGGTCCGCTTCGACGACATGGCCAGCTTCGGCGACGCCGAGTACGTCGGCCTGAGCGAAGTAGAGTTCTTCGGGATGCTCGGCCCGCAGGCGGTTCGGCCCAATCCCTCCGACGGCGCCATCGGCGTGGATGCCGGCGGCCTGGAGTTGAAGTGGATCGCCGGCGACGGGGCCAAGACCCACAAGGTGCTTTTCGGCGCCAATCCGGATGATCTCAAGCCGTTGGGCGTCAGCGACCATCCCGGGGCCAAGATGTCGCAGTTCAGCGGGGACACCAAGTACTTCTGGCGGATCGACGAGGTCCGCGCCGATGGCTCCGTCTCCGAAGGCAACGTCTGGAGCTTCGCCACGGGCGGGTTCGCCGGCTGGTGGCGGCTGGACGAGAAGGAAGGCCGCACGGTCGCGGACCGTTCGGGCAACAACCACACCGGCGTAAACTACGGCGACCCCAAGTGGCTGCCCCAGGCCGGCCGGGTCGGCGGCGCAATGCAATTCGACGGCGTCGACGACTACGTGGATACCTGCTGGACGCCTCGCTTGCCCAAGTGGACGGTGGCGGCCTGGATCAAGAGCCCGGCGGCCCCGACGGCCCCGGTGGCGAGCGGCCCGGTCCATTGCGAAGAGAATTTCCAGCTCAGTTGGAACCACGGAGATGAGAACTGTAAGGGCGCGGCTCTCGTCCGCGTCGCGGGGACGTGGCACTCCGCCGGCTTCGGCGAGCTGAAACCGAACACCTGGTATCACCTCGCGGCGACATACGACGGCGAGGATCTCAAGGCCTACAAGGACGGCGTTCTGATCACCGATCAGGCCGATCCGTCCGGCGACGCCGACTCGGGCCCGGCGACCCTGAAGTTCGGCCGGCACGCGACCACGACCGATGCGTTCTTCACCGGGACCGTGGACGATGTCTGCGTCTACGCCTATCCCCTCAAGGAGGGCAATATCAAGGCTCTGTTCGCCGGCGAGGAGCCCAGCGCCATCAAGGCCCGCGCCGTCGCAGATCCGCCGCGCCTCCTGCAGGCGTCGCCGGCGGAGGCGGCCGAACCGTCTCCGCAGGATGGATCTCAGCGGGCAGCGATGAATCGCCTGGTTCTGACTTGGAAGCCGGGAACCGGTTCGACGGCCCATAACGTGTATTTCGGGACCGATCCCGCGGGTCTCCAGTCGCTGGGCAAGATCGCAGACGCCAAGGCCAGGCTTTCCCGTCTGGCGGATCAGACCCCGTATTACTGGCGGGTGGACGAGGTCCAGGCCGACGGCTCCGTCGTGAAGGGCCCGGTCTGGAACTTCACCACGGGCAGCGGCCTGCTCGGCTGGTGGAAGCTCGATGAAGCCCAGGGCCAGACCGTCGCGGACTCCTCGCTCTATGGCAACGGCGGGGCGATCGTCGGCGGCGCCAAGTGGCAGCCGTCGGACGGCCGGTTCGGCGGGGCCCTGGAATTCAACGGGACCGACAGCTACGTTCGCATCGACAACGAGCCCGCGTTCGACCTCACCGACGAGGTCACCGTGGCGGCCTGGGTCAAGGTCCGGGCCTTCGACAAGAAATGGCAGACCATCGTCGCCAAAGGCGACAACACGTGGCGGCTGGCCAGGGAAGGCGACGCGAATTCGGTGCAGTTCACCGCCGGCAGGGTGAACGACGGCCGCATCGTGGTGGGGACCGTCGCCATCAACGACGGCAAATGGCACCACATCGTGGGCGTCGGAGACGCGAACTCGGTATCCCTCTATGTCGATGGCGTCCTCGACAGCGTCAAAGAGACGCCGGGCAGGATGAACCCCGACGATGAGCCCGTCTACATCGGCGAAAATTCGGAGCAGCCGGCCCGCGGGCGGTTCTGGAACGGCTGGATCGACGAGGTCTGCGTCTTCAACTACGCGTTCAACGCGGACGACGTCAAAGCCCTGTATTCCAGCAAGGAGTCCGTCGCGCGAGGAGCGGCCTCATCGGTGCCGCGTCTGCTTCAGGCGACATTGACCGGACCGGCGCTGGCTGCTGCGGGCGAGCCGAATGCGACGAGGATTCAGCCCGTGTCCACGCAGGCGCCTGTGGCCGATGCGGCGCCGCAGCGAAACGGCCGAAGCCCGGTCGCGGTGATCGTCATCCTCAGCATCGTCGGCGTCGTCGCGGGCGTTTCGTACTTCACGAGACAGAAGAGCCAATAAGAGTTGTTGCAGCCGGTATCGCGATATGGCAATCGGGCGCCATGGCTACGCCTCGCAGCCATGTCTTCGCTCGACGTTCTTGAGACGAGCGAGGACGCTCGTCCTACGAAGAGCCCGGTCTCCACGCAACAGTATCTGCGGGAATAGAACAGCCGGCGTACTGGATCTTGAGAGCAACACCAGGAATTCCGCTTTGGGTGGCAGCGACAAACGCAGTGTGTCGATGGTTCTGCCTATGCTTTGGGATGCTGAGGGACTGTTATGTGCAAAGGGTGTCGTTCATTGCCGGGAGTCGCTTGGGTGCTGTTGTTGTTGGGCGTGATGGGGGCAGTTGGGTTTGCGGAACAATCAGCGTCCCCGGGAGTCGGGCAGATCTCCTTCACCGGCAAGACGCTCGATAGCCAGGGGCAGCCTGTTGCCGACGCGAACGTGGTTCTCTATGTGGTGATCTACGGGGGCGGCAGGGAGTACCCGGTGGCCGAGCGAATCGGGAACGTGGTCACGGGCCCGGACGGCGCGTTTGCCTTCACGGCCCCCAAAGAAGGAGACACTTACAGACAGGGCTCCATCATCGCCCAGAAGCAAGGCCTGGCCCTCGGCTGGGCTGTCTGGGAATTGCGCGATGGGAATCAGCAGTCGGACATCAAGCTGTCTGAGCCCAGGGAAATCGGCGGCGTTGTGGTCGATGAGGGCGACAGCCCGATCGTCGATGCGGACGTCAGCGTGGCTATCGCGATCCTCGGCGCAGAATCGGATCGTCGCTACCTTACGTATTTCGTCGCCCCCAAGCTTCTCACTGTCAAGACAGACAGCGCGGGCCGCTTTGTCTTTGCGAATATGCCCGCCGAGGCGACATGCGAATTCCTGGCGAAGAAGTCCGGACGCGCCACGGTCTGTTCCTTCGACGCGGCGAACTACCGCGGCGAGAAATGCCAATTCTCCCCCGGCCAGGCCGGCATCAAGTTGACTTTGCCCGTGGAGGCCCGCCTGGAGGGCAAGGTCGTTGAAAAGGCCGGCGGCAAACCCGTCGCCGGCATGTCGCTCACGGCGGAGCCGGACCAGCGGGGCCTGCCTTTCATGGTCGAGCCCTTCACATCGGCGGCCGACGGTTCATTCTCCGTCGGCAGTCTGTCCGCGGGCGGATACACCGTGCGGTTGTCGCTGGGGCTCAAGACGGCCGACTGGGTGGCCGAACCGATGAAGCTCAACCTCAAGGCCGGCGAAACCGTTCGCGACGTTCAATTGTCGCTGTCGAAGGGCGGCCTGCTGGAGGTCCTTGTCAAAGAGGATAGAAGCCAGAAACCCGTCGAGAAGGCGAGCATCAGCTTGCGATACGCAGCGCAGGATCAATGGCTCAGCGGAGTGACCGACGCCAACGGCATCGCCCGAATCCGGCTGGTGGCCGGGGACTATCGCTTGGGCGGGATCTACAAGGAGGAATATACTCGCCAGGATCAGGAGAAGCCGTTCACGATCGTCGAGGGACAGACCACGCGGATGGAAGAGATGCTGGGAGGCCTGCCGACGGTCAGCGGAGTCGTGTACGACGATGCCGGCAAACCCCTGGAGGGGGCGACGGTGAAGATTCTGCCGGGAGGCCGGGGCAAGAACGCGGTCTCCGATGCCGACGGCAAGTTCCAGGTCCTTTACGACACGCAGGGCTGGCCTTCGGGACAAACGGTGTTCTTCATGATCGCGCGTCATCCAGGTCGCAATCTGGCCGCGGCGCAGCCCGTGGACGACGCCGGAGCCAAGATGGAGATGAAGCTTCAACCGGCGGCCACGCTGGCCGGGCGGGTCGTGGACCCCAACGGCAAGCCGATCCAGGGGGCCTATCTCCAGGTCATGCTCCGCGAGTCGAACTGGGGATCGTCCTTTCTCTCCTCCCGCAGCGTTGTGAGCAACGCTCAGGGCGAGTTCGAAGCGCCGACGCTGCCGGCCGGTCATCGCTACAGCGTCACCGCCTCGGCCGAAGGCTACGGCCAAGCGCGGATCGAGACGACCGAAGATCAGATGACGGCGGGGAAGGTTCAGGCGGGGCCGTTCACGCTGCCCCTGGCGAACATGTCGGTGACGGGCGTGGTTGTCGATTCCGCGGGCAAGCCTGTGTCCGGCGCTCGTATCTCCTGCTTTGGCGGCTCGCAGGACAACCAGCCGAATCGCGACGCGAAGGTGGACGCCGAAGGCCGGTTCACTCTCGACCGCGTCTGTCCCGGGCGCATCAGCATCAGCGCCGACGCCCAAGTGGAAGGAGTGAACCTGAACGGCTACGTCCAGACCGAAGGCGGCGCCAGCAATGTCCAGATCGTCGTCTCGGAGAGATCCAGCTCGAGGCGGTACGTGCCCAGGAAGCCGGCGTCGTTGATGGGCAAGCGGTTGCCCGATCTGAAGAAGCTCGGGATCGAGCTGCCGGCCGACGCCAACGACCGCATGCTGCTGGTGTGCTTCTGGGACCTCAATCAGAGGCCCTCGCGGCACTGCATCGGTCAATTGGCTCAGCAGGCGGCGCAACTGGGGGAAAAGGGCGTGACGCTCGTCGCGGTCCAGGCGGGCCAGACGGAGCAGACGGCGCTGGATCAGTGGATGCAGCAGAACAAGCCCTCGTTCCCGGTCGGCTGCCTCAAGGAAAATATCGAAGAGACGAAATTCGAGTGGGGCGCGGCCTCATTGCCGCACCTGATTCTGACCGATAAGAAACACATCGTGATTGCGGAAGGCTTCGGCCTGTTGGGAGAGTTGGACAAGAGAATCGACGCCGCCTCCAGCCAGCCGGGCCAATAGCCGCCGGCAATGAAAGACTGCTCTGATGATTCTGGAAAGCGGAACGAGGCATGTCGAACAAGCGGGATGGGGCCAGTGAAAGACTCTCGAAAAGGGCAAAGCGGACACAGTTGACGGGCACATCGTGTGGAGGCGGAGGGATTCTGCATCTCTTGTGCTGTCTTTCCGTCTTACTTAGTCTGACTGCGGAGACGCTGCGGGCCGATAAAACCGAGCAGATCACCTTCGCCAGCAGAGTCCTCGACGCACAAGGCAAACCCGTGGCCGACGCCAAAGCGAGTCTCTATGAGGCGACAACCAGAGGCTGGCCTGAGCCGTGGGAGGTGAGACTTCTGGAGGAGAAACGCACCGATTCCGATGGAGCATTCGCGTTCACCGCCCCGAAGGATACGGACGGTTCAAGGGGGATCACGGTCATCCTTATCACGAAGGCGGGTTTGGCCACCAGTTGGGCCGAGTGGTTGATGGATGAGAGTCAGAGATACGACATCACGCTGGGCGACCCGAAGGAACTGGCCGGGGTTGTGGTGAATGAGGACGGGGAACCTGTCTCCGACGCGGTGGTCGGAATCGACTGTGCCATCATCAACAGAGGTGGCGACCTATACGATTCGCTTGACCGGATGATGTCGCGATTCCCCAATGTAGAGACCGACAGCGTGGGACGCTTCGTTTTTCGCAACATGCCGCCCGAAGCGAGTTTCGACTTCTGGATTAAGAAAGCTGGTTTCGCTACGTT
>JBDKUU010000391.1:0-3193 GCA_039679525.1 Phycisphaerales bacterium
GACGCTCACCAGCGGCTTCACGTCCGTCACGAACCAGTTCATGCGGACCCAGATGGCCGGCCTGCGACGATTCCTGGGCACGCCTGCGTTCAAGATTCTGTGGGACCAGAACTACTTCTCGCGGGGCAACGAGATCGACCGCAACCGCGATGTGTGGCAGTACCTCGACGGCGTGGCCGCCCACGACGAGGACGACAAGGCGGAGGGCTGCGCCCGGCGCATGTTGCGCAACCTGGTCGAGCTGATCGATGTGGACTCGATGCAGGGCGTAGACCGTTGCGTCGCCGAGTTGGAGGAGTACTTCGCCTCGGCCTATCCCGGCAAGAAGGACCCCGAGCGAATCCAGCGGCTCAAGGGGATGAGCCGGGAGTGGGAGGCGGAGTGCGTCTGGGGTTATTACGGCTGGCAATGCCAGAACGTCCGGCACCTTCGTTTGAGCTTCTACACGGGCGACATCTTCACCAAGGAGCCCACCATGGCGCAGGATGTTCCGCCGATCGTGGCGGAGCTGGATCGGCTCGATCCCGACGTGATCACGGTGGCGTTCGACCCCGAGGCCAGCGGGCCGGACACGCATTACAAGGTCATGCAGGCCCTCGCGGAAGCGATCCGGGTCCATCTGAAGACCACGTCGAAACTCGACATGAAGATCTGGGGCTACCGCAACGTCTGGTTCCGGTTCGATCCCTCCGAGGCGGATGTGTTCGTCCCGGTGAGCCTGGCGATGTTCTCGGTGATGCACAACGCCTTCATGGACTCCTTCATCACGCAGAAGGACGCGTCGTTCCCGAGCTACGAGTACGACGGCCCGTTCTCGCAGTTGGCCCAGCGAATCCAGGTGGAGCAGTATCAGAAGATCAAAACCTGCCTGGGGCGCGAGTGGTTCTACAATCATCCGAAGGCGCTGATCCGCGCGACCCGCGGCTTCGTCTTCCTGCGGGAGATGTCGGCCGCGGAGTTCCTCAGCTCCTGCCGCGAGCTGCGAAAGTCGGTCGAGGACCGGTGAGGATAGCCACTGCAACTGCGCAGGTTCCTCTGGGCCACCTTGTGCCCAGATGGGAGTCCACAGACGCCGGGGGCATCGTGCCTGCTGATTCCGTTGTGGATCACTCATCCACTCTTGCCTTTTCCCAAGGATTCGGCCATAATGGTACTGGGTGAAATGATGGAGACAGCTTGAATCTGAGGACAGAGACATGGACTTGGAAGGCGTTCGGGAGGCATTGTTGCGTCGGCCATTTGAGCCCTTCAAAATGTGCCTGGCCGATGGCCGATCACTGACTGTGCGGCATCCGGAGATGGTCGCGGTGGGCAAGCGGCGAATCGTCGTCGTTGAGCCGGACGATTCCACCCTGTTCGTCGAGCCGCTCTTGATCGTCTCCCTGGACTTCAACGGCGAACATCCCGCGAAGAAAGACCATCGCGAGAAGGGAACCGGATAGGCCAGGTTGCATGACGATCGGGCAAGTCCGGCAGCTACACAGTGCGGCGCCGTTGCGACTGTTCATCATTCATCGGCGGATGGCCGCCTCGTTGATTGCCCGGCGAATGCACAATGCCACTGTGTGAACTGGGAACATGAGGGTTACCGGTCACTGGCTTGCCCTGCCGACGAAGCGGAGCACCCCAAGCACCGGGAAGTGATCCGAGGGGTAGCGGCCGTCCTTGTTGTCGCGGAGGATCTCGGCGACCTTCACTTCGACGCCGGGCTGGATGAAGATGTAGTCGATTTTTCCGCCGTCGATGCCGCCCTGGAATCCGTGGAAGGTCCCGACCACCTGCTCGGTGGGAGGTGCCACTCGGAATGAGTCCACGAGCGGAGCGGGATTCTTGAACAAATCGCCGTCGGGCGAAGACAGTTCGGACAGCCCCTTGAGATACTGGATGGCGGGGTTGTTTTCGTCTGCGTTGAAATCCCCCGTGAGGATCACCGGGTCGGCGTGCTTGCGCTCGGCGATCCGGCGTGACAGAAGAATCGACCCGTACTGACGGGCCGGTTGCGATTTGTGGTCTAAATGCGTGTTGAACAGGTAGAAGGCCGGGCCTGAGCCCTTGGGGATGAACCGACCCCAGGTGCAGACCCTCCTGCAGGCGCTGTTCCAACTGATCGAGCCGGGGACTTCGGGTGTGTCGGAAAGCCAGACCGTGCCGGAGTCGTCCAAAGTCAGATAGTCCTTGCGATAGAGGATCGCGGAGTACTCGCCCTCGGTCTTGCCGTCTTCGCGTCCGACGCCGATTTCGCCGTACTGGGGCAGTGCCGCGTGGATCTCGTCGATCTGGAACCGCAGGGCTTCTTGAAGCCCTACGACATCCGGATCGTGCCTGCGCAGCACGTCATAGACCATGTCCCGGCGGTTGGGCCAACTGTCTTGCTTGTCGTCGGCGCTGCCATAGCGGATGTTGAAGGTCATGACGATCAGGTTCGGGTCGTGGGAGTTCTGCCCACCTGTCGCTGAGGCACAGACCTGCACGCTCAGGACCAGGATAAGAAGTAGCGTTAGAATGGTCTCAGTCGCGCCGTTCGCGAATGATCTTGCTGACTCAGAAAAGGGGCGGCGTTGCATGGTGTCCTCCTTCCAGTCGATGGTTCATGCTTCGAGTGTGGTTCTTTTCTGTTCGTCCGAGAGGGATTCGTTGAGCGAGCCGGAACGGAAGCCCTGCAGGTCCGCGGTCACGTAGCGGAAACCCAAAGCCTTGAGCTTCTCGACCACCTTCGAGCGGCTCGGCTCGGCCATGAGCTTCGCCACGTCCTGCGGGCGGACCTCGATCCTCGCGATCGTGTCGTGATGTCGAACGCGGACCTCAACGAATCCGAGCGACCGCAGGACGCCTTCCGCCTGGTCGATCTGTCGCAATCGCTGCTCGGTCACCTCCAGCCCGTAAGGGATTCGCGAGGCCAGGCAGGGCGACGCCGGCTGATCGGCGGTTGACATACCCGCCTGGCGGCTCAGTTCCCTGATCTCGCCTTTCGTCAGTCCCGCTTCCGCCAGGGGAGATCGGATGCCAAATATCCTCATGGCGTTGTTGCCCGGCCGGAAGTCGTCCAAGTCGTCGTGATTCGTGCCGAAGACCACGTGAGGAAAGCCTCGCTGTTTCGCGACGTCGAGCAACGTGCGGCACAGGCGCGACTTGCAGTGGAAGCATCGGTCGGCCTTGTTGCTGGTGAAGTCCGGGTCGTCCATCTCGCCCGCTT
>JBDKUU010000392.1:0-4651 GCA_039679525.1 Phycisphaerales bacterium
CGCGGACCCGGGCCGGGCCGAGCGATTCGCCATCGTGAAGCGGCCGCGCATCGGCGTGGATTACGCGGGCCGGTGGGCGAGGCGGCTCCTGCGGTTCTACATCCGGGGCAATCCCTTCGTCTCCAGGAAATGAGCAGAACCTCGGGCCATATGAGGTGGGCTATCAACCCGTGCGTCCTCTGCATTCGAACGTCTTAACGCGTGGGTTAAGAACCCACCCTACGCCGATGTCCCTTTCCCGCCATTTGCCTGGAGTCGGGCATGAACTCCAGAAAAGAATTGGGGCTGCGAGGGATGGTCGCAGCCCCGGGATGAGAATCGACGTGAGAAAACAGCATGCGCTGATATGAGAGCTCTTTGATCTTCTATTTCTTCTGGCTCTTGCCGCCTCGCTCGACTTCGACATCCTCCTTGCGGACCTCGCCGCTGACGTCGCGTTTCTCCGTACGCGTCCGCTTGCGGGCTCGCACCTCTTCCTTTACGACCGGCTGCTTGGAGACCTGAACCTCCTCCTCCATGATCGGAATCCGGGTCTCCTCCTCGCTGAACGCCGAGGAACTGGAGGCTTCGCCTATATCGGAAGCGCCCGCCTGGCCCGCCGGCACTCGCTCGATCACGAGTTCCTCCTTCTCGACGGGAACCTCCATGTGTTTCATCTCGGTGTGCACGACTTTGTGCAGAACCACCTCGTCTTCCTTCCGGGTTTTCTCGGCCGCAAGCTCCTCCTCGCGGAGGGGAATTGTGGCTTCCGTGTCGCTTCTGCCGGCCATTTTCTCGGTTCGGCTCTCGCGACCCGTCATCCTCCCGGCCTGGTTCTCGCGATCGGTCTCGCTCCAGCCCGTGTAATCCGGGGTCCGCCACTCATCGAGGTCGGTGCGGCCCCGGTTGACGATCAAGTGGTCCTCGCGGATATCCGCCACGTCGTCATAGCGAATCGTGAAATCCTTGGGGAAGAACCAGCCTTTTTCGATGGTGATGCTGTCGTCGTCGAGCCTCTCCACCTCGCCGAGCTTCTCGCCGTCCAGGCTGTACGCATCCATACGTGTGTGAAGCTCCGGATGCGAGCTCAGAAAATCATTCTTGCGCAACATGTCAAAGCTCCTTGCTTTTGTTTTGCCCATGGTTCATGCCGGGCGACCTCTGACTCCGCGTCAAAGGCCACCGCCTCTCTGGACTCTTTACGAAAGGCCCATCGTTGCGGTCAGGCAGGGGCTGAGGCCATAGCCTCAATCGCCGGGGTGGTTTTCCTTATGGGCTGCGACGAGATTCACGGCGCAGGACGCGGTTCGTCGGCATTCGCGAATGCGTCGAAGGGGAGATGGAAGGGGGGCTGCGCGTGGGTGGGCAGCCCCCTCTGGTGTCGTTCATGCAGCGAGATTCGGGACCTAGAGCATTCTGCGACGGCGCAAGGTTGTCACTGCGAAGGCGCCCAAGCAGCCCAGCAGCACCGCCGCAGGGGCCGGAACCGCTGCGCAGCTCGGGTTGCGGACCACGCCATTCAACGCCTGAGCTGCGTCGAGGTTGTAGCCGACGAATTCGCCGTTGTCGTCCAGGCCGTCGAAGGTGACGAAGTCCACGTAATCGAGGCCGGGATAGTTGGCGAGATCGAAGCCGCCGCTGCCGTCGACGATCGCTCCGAGGTACACGCACGGCCCCCCGCAGGCACGACCGAAGACGTCGACCGCCGATCCGGATCCCACCCCGTAGATCCACAGGTCGTCGCCGGGACCGTCGGCGACCCGATTGTCGACGAAGGCCAGGGTCAGGTCCTCCGGCGTATCGATCGAGACGAACAGGCCGTCGGGGGCGCCCAGAGCCGCCGAGGCGGGGCCTCCGGTCGTCGACGAGCCCGGGGGCTGTTTGAATGAGACCACATTGTCAGCCCAGGGCGTGGCCGCCCCCCAACACGCGCCGCCAAGGGCCAATGTCGCGACAAACAGAATCATAGCCGGTCTTGCGTTCATAACTGTATTCTCCTTGAAAGAGTCTCCTCGGCGTTGAACCGGACCATCCCCCCATGGAGAGTCACGGGCCGCCGTTTTGGCCACACGATAGCGTTCCGGAGCGTTGCCACGACTATCTCCGGAGGGACGCGCAGGGTCAATCGAGCGATATGCGTATTTCGCGTGAGGTTGTGCCTTATCGAATGAGCCGATGTCCCTGGTATAGGGACTTTCGATAGGCAGAAGGCGTATAGGGGGCGACAAGGGGGCGACACTGTCCGGGGAGAGGGACTACTCAAGGAGTTCGCAGGGACGTGACGGAAGGGGCGCAAAAGAGATCCCCGGGGCGCGGGGCCCCGGGGACGCCGAACTCACTTGTCGATCACTTGACGACGGGCCTCAG
The DNA here is from genome assembly GCA_039679525.1 of Phycisphaerales bacterium. GTDB lineage: Bacteria > Planctomycetota > Phycisphaerae > Sedimentisphaerales > Anaerobacaceae > PLanc-01. The sequence goes on from JBDKUU010000392.1 coordinate 2,347, forward strand.
GACGATGTTGCGATAGGTGATGCCCGTGTGGTCGCCCTGGAGATAGATCGGGCCGGGCTTGAACTCGTCGGACGTCAGCGCGCCGCCGGTGCAGCCCAGGACGGGCTGATTGTCGATGATCTTCTGGCCGTTGAGGATCACGGTGACATGGCGGTCGACGAGGGTGATGTCCATCGTCTGCCACTGGCCGGCGGGCTTCTCCGCGGCCGCGGTGGGCGTGATCCGGCTGTAGACGCCGCCCATGTTGTGCGAGTCGAGGGGCCGGCCGTAGGTGTCGGCGACCTGGACCTCGTAGATGCCGCGGAGGTAGACGCCGCTGTTCTGGCCCTTGTCGACGTTCACTTCGAGCTTGATATTGAAGTCCTCGAACTCGGCGACGGTGCGGAGGTTGCCGTAGCTGACGTGGTGGCCTTCCTGCTGGACGGGCTTGTTGACGAGGAGCCCGTCCTGGACGGACCAGCCGCTCTTGTCGTTCGGGTTGATCAGCTTCCAGGCGTCCATGTTCTTGCCGTCGAAGAGGACGACGGGGCTGCCGAACTTGACCTTGGACAGATCGGGCGCGGCCGGCAGCGGCGGAATTCGCTTGCCGGTGAACTGCTGTTCCTCGACGCCCAAGCCGTTGGTGTTCGGCCGAATCTGCGTCAGTTCGAGCGTGTCGCCGTCGACCCGGGCCATGATGGCCTCCGGGAACATCTGCGTGCGGACGACTTTGCCCGCGGCGTCCTTGCGCTCCACCTTCTGGAGACGGATGACGCACAGGCTGTCGCCGGCGGTGAAGACGCTGTCGACCGGGAGGACGCTGCCGCCGCCCCAGAGGATGCTGGCGTCGAGATAGCCGTTCTCCTGGGTGACGCCGAGCCAGCCGGCCCCGCCGCCGGGGATGGTCAGGGCCCATCGGCCGATGAAGGGATCCGCTTCGCCCGCCAGGGCCGCCGCGGAGGCGATTCCCAGAACCAACAAGATTGCCGCGTGACGTGTCGTGCTTCTCATGAACTACCCTTTCCTTAATGAGATGGTCACTTCAACCCCCGGCAGGATACCCGAGCCGCCGGGAGAATTCAACAGATTGATGCGTGCGGGGACTTGTGATACGCTATCCGCATCGCGCCCGGGGAGGCTCGCGCCCCGTGGCCGGCAAACAAGGTCGCTGTGGATGAGGCCCGACTATGGAAATGCGGAAGGATTCGAGCGGTGCCCGCGTGCTGTCGATCGACGCGCTGCGGGGTTTCGACATGTTCTGGATCATCGGCGGCGGGGCGATCCTCGAGAATCTCGTCCACGTCTGGAAGCACCCGGTCACCGAGACCATCGCCACGCAACTGACGCACGTTGTGTGGGAGGGATTCCGGTTCGAGGATTTGATCTTCCCGCTGTTTCTGTTCATGGTCGGGGCGGTGCTGCCGTTCTCGATCCTGCGCCGCCAGGAGCAGGGACAGAGCTCGACGCAGCTTCACTGGCACGTCGTCCGTCGGGCGGCGACGCTCTTTGTGCTGGGCCTGATCTACAACGGCCTGCTGGAGTTCGACTGGCCGGACGTTCGCATCCCCGGCGTCTTGCAGCGGATTGCCCTGTGCTATTTCTTCGCGGCCCTGATCGTGCTGCACACGCGGTGGCGGACCCAGGCGATCATCGTGGCCGCGGTCCTGCTCGGATATTGGGCGGTCACGATGCTGGTCCCCGTGCCCGGCGGCAAGGCCGGCGACCTGACCATGCAGGGCTGCCTGTCGTCGTACATCGATCAGCACGTGATCCCGGGCTCGCTCTACTACAAGTACGGGGACAACGAGGGCGTGATCTCGACGTTCCCCGCCGTCTGCACGGCGTTGCTCGGGGCCCTCGCGGGGCAGTGGCTTCGCTCCAATCGCACAGGTTCGGCCAAGGCCGCGGGCCTGGCGGTCGCGGGAATCGTCTTCCTGTCCGTCGGTTCGCTCTGGGGCCTGGTTTTTCCGATCATCAAGATCCTTTGGACCAGCTCGTACGTCCTGTTCGCGGGCGGGTGGAGCCTGCTGCTGCTGGCCCTGTTCTACTGGGTCATCGACGTCAAGGGCTACCGCCGCTGGACGTTCCCCTTCGTCGTGATCGGCGTCAACGCGATCACGATCTACTTCCTGCAGAGCTTCGTCAACTTCGAAGAGATCTCGCGGTTCTTCCTGGGCGGCATCGCGCGGCACTACGAGCAGGCGGCCCCGCTATTGATCGCGGCCGGCGCGTTTGCCGCCAGTTGGCTGCTCCTATGGTTCCTCTACCGCCACAAGATCTTCTTCAAAGTGTGACGGCGTCGCGGGCCTCCCGCGTCCAAGCGCAC
>JBDKUU010000393.1:0-5569 GCA_039679525.1 Phycisphaerales bacterium
ATCAGGTGGTTGACCTGCCGCCGGAAGGCCTCGTAGAGCTGCTCGAACGAGCCGAATTGTTCGGGATCGCCGGTCGCCAGGCCGAACTGTTTGCCGGTTCGCGGGTCCACGCCGTTGTTAAGGGTCAGCTCCAGGACCTTGGGGATATTGAAGTACCCGGTGAGGATGTAGGCCTCTTTGCCGAACGCGCCGATCTCGACGCAGCCGCTGGAGCCGCCGTTGCGGGCGTCCGCGACGGACTTGCCCATGCGGATGAGTTCCTGGGCGATCAGGTCGCAGTTGAAGACGGAGGGCTGGCCGAAGCCCGTGCGGATGATCTTGCCCGCCCGCTTGATGAAGCGGTCGGGGTTCTTCTTACTGACCTGGATCGAGGAGCTCGGCTGCACGAGCCGCATCTGCTCGATCACATCGAGGACCAGGAACGTTATGTCGTTGACGCCGTCGGAGCCGTCCTCTTTCATGCCGCCGCTGTTGATCTGGGCGAAATCGGTGTACGTGCCGCTCTCGGCGGCCGTGACTCCCACCTTCGGCGGGGCCGGCTGATTGTTGAACTTCACCCAGAAGCACTGGAGCAGCTCTTCCGCCTGTTCGCGGGTGAGCGTCCCCTCGTCCACGCCCTTCTTGTAGAAGGGGTACAGGTGCTGATCGAGCCTCCCCGGACAGAAGGAGTCCCACGGGTTCATCTCGGTCGTGACGCCCAGGTGAACGAACCAGTAGGCCTGCAGGGCTTCCCAGAAGTCCCGCGGGGCATGGGCCGGCACGCGCGAGCAGACCTCGGCGATCCGCTCGAGCTCCGCCTTTCGCTGCGGATTGGGTTCGTTTGTCGCCAGTTCCCTGGCCTTTTCCGCGTGACGCTCGGCGAAGCGGATCACGGCGTCGGCGCAGATGAGCATGGCTTTGAGCTCTTCCTGTTTCGCGTAGGCCTGCGGGTCGTTGAGGTAGTCGAGCTTGTCGAGACTTCGCTGAATGTCCTTCTTGAAGTCGAGCATGCCCTTGCGATAGATCTTGTTGTCGCACACGGTGTGGCCGGGCGACCGCTGCTCCATGAACTCCGTGAACATGCCGGCCTCGTAGGCCGCGAGCCACTGGCCGTCCATGGCCCGGAACATCCGCTCCCGCATGGTCTTGCCGGACCAGAAGGGGATGATCTTGTCGCGGTAGACCCGCCGGACGTCTTCCGATACGGCGAACGCGGTCTTCTCGCGGTCGTTGAGGATTTGCAGGTCCTGGCTGCTGTGACAGCACAATTCCGGATAGGTCGGCGTCGCCTTGGGAGCGGGGCCTTTCTCGCCGACGATCAGCTCGCCATCGTTGATGCAGATCGTCTTATTCTCCATCAGGTGCTTGAACGCCAAAGCCCGGGCCACCGGCACGGACTCCCGCATGGGAACGTCGCCCTGATAGAAATCTGTCATCAGCTCCGCCCGCTCGGCGGAGATGTATGGCTTGGTCTCAACGCTCTGCTGTCGCAACTTCGCGACTCGTTCGCTCATCATATCGACCCACCTATAGAAGATGGAATGCCACAGAGGACACAGAGATCACAGAGAAGACCGGGAATAGGTGCGTCGGAGAGATTCGTCTTCCCCGCATTCTCCGGCCCCATGGTCTGCGTTTTCTTCTCAACCTCTGTGTTCTCTGTGCCCTCTGTGGCAACCTGTTTCTTGTCTGTCAGCCACCTATTCTGACTTCGAATCCATGATTCCGAAGAACCTCGGCAATGCCGGTCATTGTACCATCACCCGGCGTCTGGGCCTCCATCAAATCGACCTGTCTCATCAGCCGGGGCGCCTTCTCCAGGCCGCCGCGGTTGTAGGGCAGGATATCGACCCTGTGGACCGTCCTTAACGACTGTATGAACTGTGCCGTCTGCTCGATATTCGTCCGGTCGCTGTTGAAGCCGGGAATGATCGGGATTCGAACGAAGATCCTCTTGCCGGCCTCGGCGAGCATCCGGATGTTCGCCAGGATTCTGTCGTTGGGTATACCAGTGTACTGCCGGTGCAGTTCGCTGTTCATGTGCTTTATGTCACACAGGAACAGGCTCGCGAGTTCGGCGACACGCTGCAAGACCTCCGGCTGGGCGTGGCATGTCGTGTCCACGGCGGTGTGAATCTCCTCCGTCCGGCAGGCCTCCAGCAGCGCCAGCAGGAACTCGGGCTGCATCAAGGGCTCGCCGCCGGAGAACGTCGCGCCGCCGCGAGACTCATCGTAGAACACGACGTCCTTGCGAATCTCCGCCATCACCTCGGGGACGGTGGCCTTTCGCCCGATGATTTCCCAGGCTCCGTTCGGGCAGACGTCGACGCATCGGCCGCACAGGCTGCATTTGCTCGGGTCGGCTACGGGGCCGATCTCGGTGAACGAAATGGCCCGCTCTGGACATATCTCCAGGCACCGTCGGCACTTAGCGCACCGGCTTCGCCGCAGCCCCAACTCTGGAGCCGATTCCCAGCTCTCCGGATTGTGGCACCACCGGCACCGCAGCGGGCAGCCCTTGAAGAACACAGCCGTCCGAATCCCCGGCCCATCATGGATGGAGTACCGCCGAATGTCGAAGATATGGCCGGACGCCGGGCCTGACGCGACTCCTCCAACCGCTGTCGATAGAGGTTGACCGATCTGTTGGTGTTTCTTGTTGTTCACCAAGTCCAAGATACCGAAAAACAGCCCTCTGCACAAGGGCCGGCTCATGGTCGGGGCAGGCCGATATGTGCTTTACGGCTAGACTGCAAGCGGCTACATTGACAAGCTGCCCTGCGAGGTCGCAGGATGGAGGTGCACGCATGAGAGAACCTGGAGTGGTTTTGATCCTCGTCATGGCCTTTCTTGGAGCGAATGCTGCCTCGGCTGGAAATGAGGCCTCGATGCAGGGAGCGGTAGAGCGGGCTGAGTTGATCTTCCCCCTGGAGAATCCGCCCACGCCCGGTTGTCACGCATCGACCATCGCTCAGACTCGCGATGGGCAGATCGTCGCCGCGTGGTTCGCCGGCAAGGACGAGGGCGAGGACGACGTGGGGATCTGGGTCTCCCGCTGGGAGAACGGCGCCTGGTCCCGGCCTGTCGAGGTCGCCAACGGCGTGATGTCGCCTCAGATTCGTTATCCGTGCTGGAATCCGGTGCTGTTTCAGCCTCGGGAGGGGCCGCTGGTGCTGTTCTTCAAGGTCGGCCCCAGGCCGAACCAGTGGTGGGGCGAGAGAATGGTCTCCGAGGACAACGGCGTGACCTGGAAGGACCGCCGCAGGCTGCCGGGGACCGTGATGGGGCCGATCAAGGACAAGGCCGTCCAGCTCGATGACGGCCGCATTCTGTGTCCGTCGAGCAGCGAGCACGCAGGTTGGCGAGTTCATGTCGAGATTACGAACGACCTGGAGAACTGGGAGGTGGTCGGTCCGTTGAGCGATCCGGAGAAGATGGGGGTGATCCAGCCGACGATTCTGACTTACGCGGATGGTCGCCTCCAAATGCTCTGCCGCACCCACGGCTGCGGCTGCATCGCCGAGAGCTGGTCGCAGGACGGCGGCCGGACCTGGAGCCCGCTGGCGCGCACGGACCTGCTGAACCCGAATTCCGGGATCGACGCCGTCACGTTGAAGGACGGTCGGCAGTTGCTGGTCTTCAACAACACCAAGAAGGGCCGCTACCCGCTGAACGTGGCGATCTCCCAGGACGGCAGGCAATGGAACGTCGTCTCGACCCTGGAGACCAAGCCCGGCGAGTACTCCTATCCCGCGGTCATCCAGGCCGCAGACGGCAAGGTCCACATCACCTACACCTACCTCCGCAAGAGCATCAAGCACGTGATCCTGGACCCGACGAAACTCTGAGAGCTGGCGACAAGCCCCGGCCCACCCAAATAGGAATCAGAGGGTCTGCCTGTGGCGGAACGGGGGCTGTCCGGGTATGCTCATGCCGAAAAGGCTCAGAACCCGGGTCCGAGATCGCTGTAGGCAGGGGCTATGGCAGTCAGAGCGAGCAAGCCGGTTGTTCTTGGGGCGGCTCTCGCCATCCTGGCGGTGGCGGTAGTCGTCGGGCCCGTTCTGCCATGGATCATCGATCTGTTCGAGGGGATCGCGAGTCTGGGCTCCTGGGGGCCGGCCGCCCTTATTGGGTTTTACGTCATTTCCTGCGTGCTTCTGATCCCGGCTTCGATACCGACGCTCGCGGCGGGCATCCTGTTCGGCGTGGTCAAAGGCAGCCTCGTGGCCATGGCGGGCGGCACGGCGGGCGCCTGTGTGGCGTACTGGGTCGGCCGGCTGCTGGCGCGCGACTGGGTGGCCCGCCGAGTCGCGAAAAACCGCCAGTTTACGGCGCTCGACAACGCGGTCGACGAGCACGGGATTAAAGTCGTGATCCTCAGCCGCCTGAGCCCGATCGCCCCCTATGCGATCCTGAACTATGTGTTCGGCCTGACGAAAGTCTCGTTCTGGAAGTACGTCCTGGGCACCGTGATCGGCGTGCTGCCGGCGATGGTCATGTACGTGTACGTGGGGGCGGGCCTGCGGTCCTTCGCGGAGGTCGCCGCATTCGCCCGGGGCGAACAGCAGACTCCGTCTTCGTTTCACGTATTCTTCTGGGTCGGCCTGGTGGTGACCGTCGTCGTCACGGTACAACTGACGCGTCTGGCCCGGCGAGTGCTCCGACGCGAGCATCGGCGGCAACTGAGGGAAGAGCGCACCCGACAGACGATCTCCGACGAACGGTGAGGCACGGGCGCTCGCACTTCCGACTTGACACTTCAAACTTCGCACTTCATACTCTGTTTCCATGGTAGGGGTGATTGCCAAGCCGGACACGCATCAGAAGCTGGAGATCCTCAGCGACGACGCCAAGTACGATCTGGCCTGCGCCTGCGGCACGCGCCAGGACGAGCACCGCACGCGCGGCGGCAACGGGCGATGGATCTATCCCGTGACGTTGCCCAACGGCGGCACGAGCGTTCTGCTCAAAACCCTGATCTCCAACGTCTGTTCGAACGACTGCCGGTACTGCCCGCTGCGGCAGGAGCAGGACATCCGCCGGTGCACGCTGAGCCCGGAGGAGACCGCCCGCGTGTTCCTGGACTACCATGCCCGGCGGGAGGTCTTCGGCTTGTTCCTCAGCTCGGGCGTCGTCGGCACGCCGGACGCGACGATGGAGCGGCTCAACGCCACCGCCCGGATCCTCCGCAGCAAGCACCAGTTCAAAGGCTACATCCATCTCAAGGTCATCCCCGGCGCCAGCGACGCCGCGATCGACGAGGCCGTCTCGCTGGCCAGCGCGGTGTCGCTCAACATCGAAACGCCGGGCGCCAAACACCTGGCGAGGCTCTCGACCCGCAAGGACTACCTGCGTGACATCATCCGGCCGATCAAGCGGATCAGCGAGTTGACGGCCAGGGGCTCGCGATTCGCGAAGGTCAAGCAGACCACGCAGTTCATCGTCGGCCCGGCCGGCGAATCGGACGTCGAGATCGTCAAGTACATGTGGGGGCTCTACGACAGGCTCCGGCTGCACCGCATCTACTTCAGCGCCTTTCAGAGAGCTCTGGGAGACGCGTCATTATCGGTCGAACCGTCCGGCCAGCCGG
>JBDKUU010000394.1:0-6007 GCA_039679525.1 Phycisphaerales bacterium
CCTGGACGCGGACAACAAGTTCGACAAGCACTACAAGAACGGGATGATCCTCGGCCTCGCGTGGCCGACCAAAGCCGAGCTTGCCGGTAAGCCGATTCCCCGGATCGCTTTGACCGACCGCGACCGCATGGACGACGACATTGAAGGCGAGGGCGACCCGTTCGACCTTGCCACGAAGCGTACCACCTCGTTCGGCTCGTTCGCGATGACCTTGTGCGAGTCCTCGCCCAGCCGTGACATCACGGACTTTCGGTACGTCCCCAAGACGCCCCACGAGGCACCCCCGACCACTGGCATCCTCGCGCTCTACAACCGAGGCGACCGTCGGCGCTGGTACATCCCCTGCGGCCGTTGCGGCGAGTATTTGGAGCCGCGTTTCGAGCTTCTGCAATGGGATCAGTTCTCGTCGCTCCTCGACGCGGCCGAATCAGTACGTCTCAAGTGCCCGCATTGCGAGGGCCTGAACCACCCGGACGAACGCTTTACGCTCGCCCAGAACGGCCTCTGGCTACCCGACGGCTGCCGGATCGTCGGCGGCCGGATCGAAGGCAACGCCCGGCGAACCAAGTACGCGAGCTACTGGCTGGAGGGCTGTTCGGCCGCGTTCACCAACTGGCCCAAGCTCGTCGCCACGTACCTGACGGCGGAGGAGGAGTTCGAGTCCACGCTGAACGAGGAACCGCTCAAGAAGTTCTACAACACCGATCTCGGCCGCCCGTACAAGCCCAAGGCGGCTGCTCAGGAGCGGACCCCGGAGGACCTTATGGCGCGAGCCGAGGACTTCGGGCGCAACCCGGAGACCGGCGAGATCGAAATCATTTCCGAGGTCGCCTTCCTGATCGCCACGGTTGACGTGCAGAAGAATATGTTCGTCGTGCAGGTCTGGGGCGTGATCCCCGGCGAACCTTACGACTTCGTTCTCGTTGAACGCTTCGACATTCGCAAGTCGCTCCGCCGGGACGCCGACGGCGATACCGAGTGGGTCAAGCCGGGCACGTATCTGGAGGACTGGGAACTCCTTGTGCCGCAGGTCATCCACCGGACTTACGCGATGGAAGGGCGCGAGGAGCGCATGGCTGTACGTCTCGTCGGTTGCGACTCGGGCGGTAAGGCTGGCGTGACCGCGAACGCCTACGCTTTCTGGCGGCTCATGAAGGCTAAGGGTCTCGGAAATCGTTTCCTCCTGCTCAAGGGCACCGGCACCCCGAACGCGCCTCAGATTCGCGAAACGTGGCCGGATGCCAGCGACAAGAAGAATCTCGCTACCGCGCGCGGCGACGTGCCGGTCTGGCAGATGAACTCGAATCAGTTGAAGAACGAGGCGAACAACCGGCTTGCATCCGAGATCAAGAACAAAGGCATGGTCCGTATCCCGAAGTGGATGCCGTCATGGTTGTTCAAGGAGTTCTGCTCCGAAATACTAAAGGATAAAGGCTGGGTAAAGGTTCCCGGTATTCGCAATAACGAAGCGTGGGATTTGCTCTATTACGCAATCGGTCTCTGCATGACGAAGTATATTCGTTGCGAACGGCCTGTATTCTGGGAAAAGGTCCCCAACTGGGCCGATCCGAGGGACCCGACCAATCCCTTTATTGTCAAGCCGGGAAGCGAACCGTTTGCAGAGAAGCCCAAAAGCGGTTATGACCTCAAGGAAATCGCTTCCAAGATCGCGTGAGGACCCGGCTCCAATGGCAGAATTGACCACCGCTCAGAAGCTCGCTGAGGCCCGCACGGCGTACCACGAGATCATGACCGGACAGGCGGTCTCGCGGTTCGTTGACCAGAACGGCGAGAGCGTCCAGTACACCCGTGCCAACATCAAGCAGCTTGAGTCGTACATCGCCAAGCTGGAGGCAGAGCTTGCCAATCCCGGCGTTCGGCCGTATCGGGGGCCGATCAGGTTCACGTTCGGGCGGAGGCTGGGTCTATGAGCGGCGCACAAGAAGCGTTCGACTTCGGGCAGAGCATCCGGGGGCGGACGGACATTCAGGTCTACCGGGGCAACGGCTCCGTCGAACACGCACTGGGCGGCGGCCTTGAAGGGGCTGAGCGTACCAGCCGCGAGACCGTGAACTGGCAGGTGGCTTCGGTCCCGCCGGATCGCGCGATCAACTCCGTCAAGGAACCGGCGGACAGCCGGGCGATGGATATGGTCATCAATGATGGCTATGCCCGTGGCGCGATCCAGACCCACATGGATTCGATTGTCGGCGCGCAATACCGGCTGAACTCCAAGATCGCGTGGGAGGTCATCCCCGGCGCGACGAAGGCGTGGGCCGACGAAGCTCAGCGCGTGATCGAGAACCGCTTCCACCTGATTGCCGAGAGCGAAGCCTGCTACCTCGACGCGGCCGGGATGAACACCTTCACCGGCCTGATCCGGCTCGGCGTCGCCGGGTTCGTGATGACCGGCGAAGTCCTGACGACCTCGGAATGGGATAAGGCCGTCAACCGGCCGCTCAAGACGTGTTTCCAGATGGTCTCGCCCTCGCGGCTCCGCAACCCGGACTGGGAAAGCGACACCAAGGAACTCCGTCGCGGGGTCAAGGTAGACAGCCGGGGCAAGCCCGTTGGATACTTCATCCAGCGGAACCACCCGAACGCCTTCTACCCCGGCTCCTACGACATGCTCGACTTCGCGTACATCCCCCGGTACAAGCCGTGGGGCCGTCCGCAGGTGTTCCATATCATCGAGCAGCTTTTCCCGGACCAGCATCGCGGCGTGGCCGATATGGTCTCTGCCCTCAAGCGTATGCGAATGACCAAGCATTTGCAGGACGTGGTTCTCCAGAACGCGGTCATCAACGCAACCTATTGCGCGGCCATCGAATCGGAGATGCCGACGGCGGAAATGATTGTCGCGATGGGCGGCGACGCGAGCAGCCCCGAAGCCCTCAATCAGGCTATCGGGGCGTACCTTGCCGGTCTCCAGCAGTACCTTGCCGGGGCGGAGAACATCGCGCTTGACGGCGCTATGATCCCGCACCTGTATCCGGGCACCAAGCTCAACATGAAAACGCTGGGCACCCCCGGCGGCGTTGGAACTGATTTCGAGTCCTCGCTGCTCCGCCATACGGCGGCGTCGCTGGGCATGGACTACGCCGAGTTCTCGCGCGACTACTCCAAGATGTCGTATGCAACTGCGAAGCTCTCGACCGAGAATACGAAGCGGTTCATGAAGTCACGCAAGAAGTCGGTAGCCGACCGTCTTGCCAACAATATGTTCGCGAACATTCTGGAGGAGATGATCGCTCAGGGTGATGTACCGCTTCCGGCGGGCTTTACCCGTGACGATTACTACCGGCCACTCATGCGCGAGGCGTTCAGCCGTTGCGCGTGGATCGGAACCGGCACGGGCCAGATCGACGAACTCAAGGAGACGCAGGCCGCGATCCTCCGTATCAAGGCGGGCCTCTCGACCTACGAGATCGAGATCGGCCGTCTGGGCAACGACTGGCGCGAGATTTTCGAGCAGAAGGCGCTGGAGGCTGGCGTGATCGAGGCGAAGGGCCTGATCCTCGAAATGAATACGAACAAGGGCAACACCGGGCAGGGTGGCGATCAGGGCAACGCTCAGGCCGACAACCCGGACGCCGAGGGCGACAACATCGACGATACAGGAGACAGCAATGCCCAAGCCGCGTAAGCGTGGCCTCATGGCTCAGGTTCTCACCCGCATGTCGGCGGGTGATTGCCTTATCAGCGACCGCCACGCCGAGTCGATGCTCATTGGCCTCCTGAACGAGGCGGAGCATGTCGCCGACCCGACCGCCGCGTGGGATGAAGTCCGCGCGGAAGTGACGGCCGCGTGGGGCTTTGCCGACGTGACCGAAGGCCCCCGGAAGCCATTCATCTATCAGGACGGCGTGGCGGTTATCCCGGTTCACGGCATCCTTATCAACCGCTTCAACTATTGCTGGGGCTTCGTCACCGGATATGATTTCATCCGGCAGCAGATGAACGCGGCCGCCGCCGACGACGACGTGAACCTGATCGTGTTCGATCACGACTCGCCGGGCGGCGAAGCGGCCGGGTGCGACGAACTGGCGCGCGAAATCTATGCGCTCGACAAGCCGACGATGGCGCTCGTCAACAGCCTGTCCGCGTCCGGCGGCTACTGGCTGGCTGCGCCGTGCAAGCGGGTGGTCTGCGCTCCGTCGGGATCGGTCGGCAGCATCGGCGTCTACATCCTCCACATGAACATCCAGAAGATGCTCGCGGAATGGGGGATTGAGGCCGAGTTTGTGAAGGCCGGGAAGTTCAAGACTTCCGGTAATCAGTACGAATCGCTTTCCGCTGAGGACCGCGCCTACCTGCAAGGCATGGTAGACGAGCGAGCCGGTGAGTTCATCGCCGCCGTGGCCGAATTTCGCGGGATCGAAGAAAGTGTTGTCAAGGGGACCGAGGCTCGTGTAATGAGGCCGACGGAAGCCTTGTCGCTCGGGCTTATCGACGCGGCAGAGTCTCCGACTACGGCGGTGGCTTCGTTTGTCGCTGAGCTTGGCAACAACGACGAACCCGCAACCGATGACTCTCAGGAGGAAGTAGAAATGGCAGAAATCAGTTCCGAGGATCGGGCCGCCGTCGCTCAGGAGACCAAGGCTCGTATCAAGGGCATCATGACCCACGATGAAGCCAAGGGCCGCGAAGGTCTGGCGGAGCATCTGGCGTACAACACCGATCTCTCGGTCGATGACGCCGTGGCGATGCTCAAGGTCTCCCCGAAGGCCGAAGCTCCCGCCGAGCCGGAAGGCGAGGACGGTGACGACGGCAACGATGGCGGCGAAGGCGGCGAAGGCGAAGGCCAGTCGCAGGGCCAGCAGGGTAACGATTCGGATGGCGACGACAAGGCCAAGGGCAAGTCGCACTTCGAGTCGGCGATGGATCAGGGCCAGCACCCCAACGTCGGCCCTGACGGCAAGGGCGGTGATGACAACGGCGACGCCGTGTCGGCCAACGTCTCCCGTATCCTCGGCGCTCAGGCCGCAGCTACCGGCCGCAAGCTCGAAAAGGCGTAAGCCCGCTCGAATCGGAAATCATTTCAACGAAGGAGGCCGCAATGGCTGTTGAAGGTTACAGCAATACCGACTGGCTGGCAGGTGGCATCACCAACGAAGCCACGTTCTCGCCGACCCAGCTTTTCACCGCCGAGGACGACGTAAAGTCGGCCGCTGCGCTGTACAAGACTGGCGTGAACTTCGCCGTCCTGACGATCCTTGCCAAGGACGCCAGCGGCGATCTCGTCAAGTGGGACCCGACCGCCACGGCGGCCGTCACGGGCGGCGCGACCAGCCAGACCGAACCGGGTCCGGCCGCGTTCCCGGTGGGCATCGCCGCTGCCGACATGGACTGCACCTCGGGCGGCTACAACGCCGACACGATGGGGCCGTACTACTGCGGCGGCTGCTTCAACCCCGACCTGCTCGTCTGGCCTGCCAGCCTTGCGTCGGCCAGCCACGCCCTCAAGGCGGCGGCGCTGGAGAAGTGGGGCGCTCCCTTCCGCGTCAAGCACCTGCTCTGATTCGTCACGGGGTTCCGGCGGCTATTGCGGCCGCCGGAATTTCATAGTAACCAAACTCCCGAGCCGTTCAGAGTTAGAGGAACGGGGGACCTCGACAAGGAGACGCCAAGATGGCTGACTACGATACCGCGACCCTGATTGGCGTTCAGAACCGCCAGCAGATCGACCCGCTGTTCTTCCTCCAGTTCTTCCCGGAAGAAATCACTTTCACCACCGAGAAGGTGATGTTCGACGAGATCAGCGAGGATCGTTACATCCTTGCCCCGTTCGTCGCGCCTCACGTCGAGGGCCGCGTGATGGAACGTGGCGGCTTCGACACGCGGTCGTTCAAGCCCGCTTATGTCAAGCCGAAGCACGACATCGACATCAATCAGCAGTTCAAGCGCCGGGCTGGCGAACAGCCGGTGGTCGGCACCCTGACGCCCCAGCAGCGTTATGACGCCACCATCGCCGAGAACTTCCGCGTCGAGCGGGAGATGATCGAGC
>JBDKUU010000395.1:0-2202 GCA_039679525.1 Phycisphaerales bacterium
ACCCGATTGCCCTGGGCTCAGACCTTGTAATCTGTACGCGGGATGTGATCGCCGCAACGTCTGTGAGGATCCTGACACTGAGGGAGGCCTCACTTATGCTGGAAGACTCCGATAGGTCCGTCCCAACCCACAGCCAAGACTTGTCGATTGCCAGTGGTTTAAGCGTCTCCAGGAGGACTGTCTTGCCTACCCCTCGCAGACCGGTTAGAATCATGTTCTGAAGGACGATACCCTGAACCAGCAGCCGGACGAACTCCTTCCTCTCTTCGTGCCTTCCAGCAAGGTATGGTGGCATGTGGCCTGCTCCAGGTCGAAAGGGATTCTGAAACAACGGTAGGCCTCCCATCCAAAGGGCCGTTTAGGTCCAATCCTAAATTTAGCTCACAGCCTAAATTTAGCACGTCATCTACACGATTGTCAACTTCTTGGTTATGGGGTCGAGCAGAGGCAGCTCCGAAGGTTCGCGGTAGGAGCTTCGATGCCAGCCGTCGGCAACAGTTCGTGAGCACAGACAACTGCAACAGCATTCTTCGCCGGTGTGACGGCGCCAGCCTCGGGAAAACCAGGACCACCGTGCTTTCAGGAAAGGGGGCCGTGTTGTGGCCTGCAAGAAGATTCCTCCAAATCGACAGCGCTTCGTCGAGGAGTATCTGCTCGACCTCAACGCGACGCAGGCCGCCATGAGGGCGGGGTACAGCGCGAAGACAGCCAATGAGCAGGGCGCGCGACTGTTAGCGAATGTTAGCGTCGCCACTGCTATCCAGGTCGCTCAACAGAAACGAGCAAAGCGCAAGCAGCGTGATGCGGACTGGGTCATTGATCGCCTCGAGCGACAGTCGGATGCAGCAGAAGCAGCCGAAGATTTTGGCCCCGCGATCAGGGCTACCGAGTTGATCGGGAAGCACCTCGGTATGTTCGTTGACCGAACGTTGAGCTCCGAGGTGGAAGACGGTGACAGTGCGGAATCCATCAGCAGAAAGCTCGACCTCCTCGCGACCCGTCTCCACACTGAGCCCGGCGGAGAAGGTTGCTCTTGATCCTCAGCTGCGTCGGGAGTTTCTCGAGGGTCTGAGCCGAGATGAGCTGCGGCATCTCAAATACCGCTGGGACGACTTCTGGGCACGACCCAACCAGCTCGAGCCTCCGGGACACTGGTCCACCTGGATGGTCAAGGCCGGCCGTGGATTCGGCAAGACCCGAGTGGGCGCAGAAACGCTGCGCAAGCGAGCACGCCGATGTCGGCGGATGGCCCTGGTCGCCCCCACTGCGGCAGACGCCCGGGACACCATGGTTGAGGGCGAGTCTGGAATCCTGGCGGTATCGCCCCCGTGGTTCCGCCCCAAGTACGAGCCGAGCAAACGCAGGCTGACATGGCCGAACGGCTCGACCGCAACCATCTACACTGCAGACGAACCGGATCGCTTGCGAGGGCCAAACGTCTCCTTTGTGTGGGCAGACGAGCTGGCCGCGTGGCGCTATGGTCCTGAGGCATGGGCTCAGGTCGACATGATTCTGCGCCTCGAAGACGAAGTCAGCGGTCCTCCTCAGTGCGTCGTCACCACCACGCCCCGACCGACGAAGCTTGTTCGGGATATCCTTGCTGACTCGGGAACCTCAGTCACTCACGGCTCAACCTACGACAACGCGGCGAACCTCTCGGCCGCCTTTCTGGCACGCATCCGCCGCCGGTATGAGGGGACCCGTCAGGGCGATCAGGAACTGCTTGGACTCATCCTTGAGGATGTGGTCGGGGCTCTCTGGCGGCAGGCTCAGCTCGATGAGCTACGCAAGAGCATATGCCCGGTGGACCTCGCCCGGATCGTGGTTGCGGTTGATCCCGCCGTCACCGCCACGAATGACTCGGATGAGACAGGCATCGTGGTGTGCGGCCTGGGCAGTGATGGCCATCTGTATGTAGTCGACGACCTGAGTGGCAGATACTCCCCAGGCGACTGGGCCTCGATTGTGCTAGACGCCTATGACGGTCGTCGGGCGGACGCAATCGTGGTCGAGGTCAACAATGGCGGCGACCTGGTGGAACACACGATCCGAACATCGCTGAAGCGAGGGTGCACAATGCCTCGCGTCATCGAGGTACGAGCCTCTCGGGGGAAGTACACGCGGGCCGAGCCCATCGCAGCCCTCTACGAACAGAAGCGTGCACACCACATAGGATCCTTTCGCGACCTGGAGTCGCAGATG
>JBDKUU010000396.1:0-7924 GCA_039679525.1 Phycisphaerales bacterium
GGATGGGGCGGCCAGGTCACGCCGGACAAGACGGGCTTCCGGTTCGAACCCGTCATGCGCAACTACGAGCAGGTCGCCAAGAACTTCGCGGACGATAACTACAAATCCACGGAAGTCACGTTCACCATCTCCGGCTCGGTCGGCTATCCAGACGTGGTCATGATGGGTCTGCCCGGCAATCCCAAGAGCGGCGCAGACGGCACGTATAAGGCCGAGGTCCGGTACGGAACCACCAGGCTCAAGGTCACGCCCACGAAAGAGGGGCATGTCTTCACGCCCGACCACCTCGAATACGAAATGGTCCTGGCCAATTATGAAAACCAGGACTACAGCGCGACGGTCAACACGTACGACATCTCGGGTTCCACCGGCATGGGCGGCGTCACGCTCAAGGGCTTCCCCGGCGACCCGGTCACGAGCGACGAAAACGGATACTACAAGGTGACGGTCGACCACGGCTGGAAAGGCACGGCGATTCCCGAGAAGCCCGGCTTCACGTTCACTCCGGCTTCCCGTCCGTACGAAAAGGTGGTCGCCAGCGTCGAGAATCAGAACTACGAAGGCGCCGCCATCTTCCTGACGATCTCAGGCAGCATTTCCGGCCTGGGCGTCGTGGAGCTGGCCGGATTCCCCGGCGGTCCCGTGACGACCGATGAGAAGGGTGTCTACAGCACGAAAGTCGAATACGGCTTCACCGGCACGATCACCCCGGTGAAGGAAGGCTACAGCTTCGCGCCGGCCGAGCGTCCGTATAACGCGATTACGACCGATCAGCCCAAGCAGGATTTCAAGGGCGAGAAGATCACCTATGAAATCTCGGGCGTCACAGGCATGCCCGGCGTCACCCTCAAGGGCCTCCCGGGCACCGTAATCTCCAAGGTCCCCGACGGCTCTTACTCCGTCAAGGTGCCCTACAATTGGGAAGGCACCGTGATCCCGACGAAGCCGGGATTCATGTTCCAGCCCGCCGAGCAGCGGTACACACTAGTCCAGTCCGACCAGACGAACCAGGACTACTCGGGTCGGATCATCCAGTACTCGATCGCAGGCAAGGTCGTCGACAAGAGCGGCGCCCCCGTCGCGGACGTGACGATCGTCGCCGGCGGCCAGGTTCAGTCGGCCCTGTCGGACGCCGACGGCGCATTTGAGATCATGGTGGATCACGGCTGGAAGGGCAAGCTCACCTTCGAGAAAGAGGGTTACACGTTCACCCCGAGCGTGAAGTCGTTCGACGTCGCTATCATGACGGCGGTCGCGAATCAGACCATCATGGGCGAAGTCAAGATGATGACCATCACCGACTTCGTCAAGGCGGGAAGCGAACCGATCCAGGGTGTGAAAGTCACCGCGGATCCGGGCGGCTACACGGCGATGACCGATGCTGCCGGTAAGTACGCCGTCAAGGTCCCCTACGGTTGGACGGGCTCGCTCTCGTTCTACAAAGATGATCTGGACATCACCGGGACTGCCGACTACCCGACGCCCGTCACGACGGACATGGAAGGCACGACTCCCAAGGGCGGCGCACAGCCCCCGAAGGAGACGAAGCCGCCGGTACAGCCTCCGATTAAGGAGGACAAGCCGCCGGTACAGCCTCCGACTAAGGAGGACAAACCGCCGGTACAGCCTCCAATTAAGGAGGACAAGCCGCCGGTGCAACCTCCGCAGACGGTATCGCTGGGCAAACAGGCGTTGCTGATTCGGCTCGAGCAGGATCAGAAGCAGTTGGAGCAGTTCCAGAAACAGGCTACTCCGCTGAATGCCGCAGATCTGGCGCAGATGGGCGCTCTGATCAAGGAGATCGATTATCTCGCCAATCTGCTGAAGACCGGCGGAGAACTCCCGACGAACTTAGGGGCTCAAGCCGGAACGAATCCGGCGTCGGTGTATGGCGACGTGTCGCCGAAGCTGATCAGCGTTCTGGTGGAGATCTCGCGGCTGTCGGGCACCAAGATCGCCGTCGATCTGACCGTCAAAGATGAGCCGATCGCGATCGGCGCCACGGCGGTTCAGGGTATGGACGTCGGCCAGGCCCTGCTGAAGGTCCTGACCGGGACGAAGAAGGAATATGCCTTCAAGACGATGCCTGACGGCACGTACCTCGTCTACCATCCGATTTCCAACACGCTCGCCGGCAGCGAAATCCTGACGGCCTTGGACTCTCTGTCCAGCGAAGCCGACGTGTCGATCATCCCGGACCCGAACGTCAGCGGCAAGTGCGGGGCCAACTTCGAGAACAAGACCCTGGATGAAGCCCTGGAGATGATTCTGGCCGCGACGCCGTACGTCTCCAAGAATATGGGTTCGTACTACATCGTCGGCGATCGCAGCGTCACCGGTTCGGCGTTCCCCGAACTCAGCGAGACGCGGTATCTGCGGCTCAACCATCAGGTGCCTTCGAAGGTCAAGGAACTGCTGTCGCTGCAGTATCAGAAGTACGTCCAGGCCGAGCCCGCCAGCACGACCGATCCCAACGACCAGGGACACATCCTGGTGGTGACCGCGCCCAAGGCGATCGCCGGCACGATCATGGACACCGTTCGCAGGCTCGACATGGCCCGTCGGCAGGTCCTGTTGGACGCCCGCGTGGTGGCCATGGAACGCGGCAACCTGCTGAACCTCGGCGTTCAGTGGCAGTTCCCGACGGTGTCGGCCGGACAGTTCTATGACGGCGACACCTGGTCGAAGGGCATCCAGGTCGGCTACTCCGCCGATTCGACGTTCACCAACTCCTTGATGGCGACCTTGAACATGCTGGAGTCGACCAGTCAGGCGGACATCGTGACCAACCCGCAGTTGATCGCCCAGGACGGCAAGCAGGCCCAACTGAGGTCCATTCGCGAAGAGTGGTTCATGATGAGCGACAACCAGACGATTTACATGGGCTACGCGCGATCCGAACTGGAGAAGATCGAGTCCGGCACGATCCTGACGATCACGCCGCGGATCGGCGACAGCAATGAGATCACGCTGGAGATGGCGGTCGAAGTGAGCACGAGCGTCGCCAAGGGTCGGGAGAGCGATCTGCCGATCGTGACTCGCCGCCAGGCGCGGAACGCGGTCACCGTTCAGAATGGCGGTACCGTGGCGGTGGCCGGCTTGACGGAGAACCGCACGACGTCCGTCGATCAGCGGGTTACCGTGCTCGGAAGCCTGCCCGTCGTGGGCCGATTGTTCCGGAACAACAACGACGACAAGGAAACACGAGAAATCGCGGTGTTCGTGACCGCGACTCTGGTCCCGGACATCGGGACCGTGTCGAACAAGGGCACGGTGCCGGGCGGGGTCACCGCCGGGTCCGCAGGCGTCACCAATCAGGCGCAGCCGGCCGGGCAGGAGTTCAGGGACAGTCTCCGCGAGTCCCTGAACAAGCAGCCGAAATGAGGAATCTGTAGTGAGGAGCGTGGAAACCAGTGATCAGCAAGTGTTGATCCAAATTGGGAATAGTGACTGACGTGCAGCAGTCGCCAAACGCTCTGGCGGGCGGCACGCGGGCCCAAAGTCCGCGAAGAGCCCTCAGCGTCTTGGGCATGCTGCTGGTCCTGGTTCCGCTGGCTTTGGAGGTGGCGGGCTGCAACGGCTTCTTCAGGCCGGTCGATTGGTCGAACGATCGGCCGGAGAAGGAGCAGGATTCGCCGTTCCGCGTTCACGCCAGGAAGAGCTCGCAGGTGGCGACGCTCAGTCCGGACGACATCGTCCGGATCATGCAGCGAGTCGGGTTTGCCGACGAACAGATCATGGAACTGGGAACGCCCCTGCACAACGCCATACGATTCGAAGGCGCCGCCGTGGTTTACTACAAGAAAGAGGCGCTGGCGATGTTCGTGGCCGACGGCGACTACATCAAAATCCGGACTCGCTCGGGATCGCTCACTTACGAGGTCTCGAAAGGGCAGTTCGTCTCGTCGTCGCCGATGGACCGGTAGAAGCCGGACGTCGAAGGCAAAGGAAAGCCGCGGCGCGAGCGATCGCGCGGAAGGTCTCGGGATCAAACTTGCAGCCAGACTAAGGAGCGGTCTCCAGAGGGTGGAGATCCCGGCAAGGACGCCTGTACCCGGTGAAGGTCCCAAAGAACCGGTGCCGGGGGAGGGTGATCTTTCTTCTTCGAACGTCGGGTCCGCCGCCCGGCGTTCCGTTCCCGCAGAGCCGGTGCAGATCCGGCCCGCACGTCGATTCTTCTCCCTATTTGCCGCCGCTGCGCCAATGGTGCGCAATTCCCCATGGCAGGGGATCGCTCGGTCGAGTTATAATCTACGCAGTTCGGGCCCGTCAGGGTGATCCCGGCGGCCGCATGGAGTCGGCGCGGACGGCCCGCAGATCGCAGGGATAACACGATGGCTGAAGACGTCAAGCGAATGGATTGGCTCCGGCGGGAGATACGCCGGCATGACTACCTGTACTACATCCAGAACGCGCCGGAGATCACGGATCAGCAGTACGACGAGCTGTTCGCCGAGCTCAAGGCGTTGGAGAAGAAGCATCCGGAGCTGGTCACGCCGGACTCGCCCACGCAGCGCGTCGCGGGCCGGCCGCTGGGGGAGTTCGCCACCCTTCGGCACAGCATCCCCATGCTCAGCATCGACAACACGTACAACGCCGACGAGCTGCGGGCGTTCGATGAGCGGGTCCGCAAGCAGTTGGATGGCTCCGAATACGATTACGTGGTCGAGCTCAAGATCGACGGGCTGGCGGTGAGCCTGCGATATGAGAGCGGCCTCCTCGCGACCGGGGCCACACGCGGCGACGGCGAAGTCGGCGACGATGTCACCAGCAATATCCGAACGATCCGCTCGGTCCCGCTGCGTCTTCACGACGGCGACAAGGCGCCGGCCGTCCTGGAGGTTCGCGGCGAGGTCTACATGCCCACGAAGTCGTTCGTGGCCTTGAACAAGGCCCGGGCCGAGGCGGGGGAGACGGCGTTCGCCAATCCCCGCAACGCGGCCGCCGGCTCGCTCAAGCTGCTCGACGCCCGCATCACGGCCACGCGGAATCTGTCGTTTTTCGCCTACGAGATCGGCGAGATCTCCGAGCCGTTGGCGCAGGATCACTGGCATACGCTGCAACGGCTCCGCCATCTCGGCCTGCCCGTCAACCCAAACGTGCAGAAGGCCAAGGACATCGCGGAGGTGATCGACATCTGCATGAGCTGGGCCGACCGCCGCTCGAAGCTCGAGTATCAGACCGACGGCATGGTCATCAAGATCAATCGTCACGACCAGCGTCGAATCCTGGGGACGACCGGCCGCGCGCCCCGATGGTGCATCGCCTACACATTCCCTGCCGAGCGGGCCCAGACGATCATCGAATCGATTGCGGTTCAGGTGGGCAAGACCGGAGCTCTGACCCCCGTGGCGAACTTGCAGCCGGTGCTGCTGGCGGGCACGACGGTCAAACGCGCGACCCTGCACAATTTCGACGAATTGCGGCGTTTGGACGTTCGGCCGGGCGACACCGTCATGATCGAGAAGGCCGGCGAGATCATTCCGCAGGTGGTCGAGGTCAAGAAGGAATTTCGGCCTGAAGGGGCCGAGCCGTTTCCGGTGCCGAAGAAATGCCCCAACTGCGGCACGGAGGTGGTCAAGGACGAAGAATACGTGTACGTCCGATGCCCGAATCCCGACTGCTATGGGCAACTGAAGGAGCGGCTTCGTTACTTCGCCGGGCGGGACCAGATGGACATCGAGCACCTGGGCATCGCCTTGATCGAGCAACTGCTCGAAGCCGGCCTGGTCAAGACCTTCGCCGACATCCACCGTCTGCGCAAGCAGGATCTGCTGGCTCTGGAGCGGATGGGCGAGAAGAGCGCACAGAACGTTCTGAAGGCAATCGAGGACAGCAAGACCCGGCCTCTGTGGCGGTTCCTCGCGGCCCTCGGGATTCGGCATGTGGGCGGCCAGTCGGCCGTGATTCTGGCCGATCACTTCGGCGCGCTCGACGCAATCATGAACGCGACGCAGGAGGAATTGCAGGCGATCGACCAGGTCGGGCCGGTGATGGCCGAGAGCATCTATCAATATTTCCGGACGTCCCGGCATCGAATCGTGATCGATGACCTACTGGCCGCGGGCGTGCGGCCGCAACCGCCGGAACCGAAGAAAAAGACCGGTAATCTTCAGGGCAAGACCGTAGTTATCACCGGCACGTTGAAGGAGTTTTCCCGCCAGCAGGCCGAGCAGGCCGTCCGCGAAGCCGGAGGAAAGACCTCAAGCAGCGTGAGCAAGAAGACCGACTTTGTAGTAGCGGGCGAGGACCCCGGGAGCAAGCTGCAGAAGGCTCGCGACCTGGGAGTCGAGGTGCTCGACGAAGAGCGGTTCAAGAAATTGCTGGCAGGAAAGGAAACGTGACGTGAACGCACAGGACGAGAAATTCATGCGGTCGGCCCTGAAGCTGGCGGAAAAGGGGCTGGGGTCCGTGGAGCCGAACCCGGCGGTGGGATGCATCATCGTCAAGGCCGGGCAGGTGATCGGCAAGGGCTATCACAGGAAGTTCGGCGGGCCGCATGCGGAGGTCAACGCGATCGCGGATTGCGCGACGCTGGGCGTTCGGCCGGAGGGCGCCACGATGTACGTCAGGCTCGAGCCGTGCTGCCACTTCGGCAAGACCGGGCCTTGCACGCAGGCGATCATCGACGCGAGGATCGCGAGAGTGGTCGTCGCGGTGGGGGACCCGTCGGCCCACGCCGGCGGCAAGGGATTGGAGCAGTTGCGACAAGCCGGGATCGAGGTCGAAGTGGGCCTGTGCGAAGAAGAGGCCCGGCTGCTCAACGCTCCTTTCTTCAAGTTCGTTTCGACGGGCAAATGCTGGGTCGTGCTGAAATGGGCCCAGAGCATCGACGGCAAACTCGCCTATGTCGATCAATCGGCGGAGAGACGCTGGATCACGAACGAGCTGATCCGGGACGACGCTAATCGGCTTCGCCGCCGGTCGGGAGCGGTGCTCGTGGGGATCAATACGGTCCTCGCGGACGATCCCATGCTGACGCCCCGTCCGAGCAAGGGCAAAAAGCCGATTCGTGTTGTCCTGGATGATTCGTTGCGGATACCGCTCAAGTCGCACCTTCTGCGGACGACGAAGACCAGTCCTGTTCTCGTCTACACCCGAAAGGCGGCCGCCGAAGCCAACGCCAAGCACGTCGAACGCATCCGCAAGAGAGGAGCGGAAGTGCTCGTCTGCGAGACGGCCGGCGAGACCACGGATCTGCATTTCCTGCTCGATCAGCTCAGCGCACGCGGCATTCAGCAGGTGCTCGTCGAGGGCGGCCCGCACGTGCTGGCGTCGTTCCTTCGCGAGGGTCTGGCCGACGAGATCTACGTCTACATCGCCCCGAAGATCCTCGGCGCCGACGGGACCGCGTTCATCGGCGAACCGATGACGGACCTGATGCAGGGCATCGGCCTGGACCACGTCCAGATCAAGACCTTCGGCGACGACATGTGCATGAAGGGCCTGCTGGCCGATCCGAGCATTCAACAGTCGCCGTCGGTGGAGTACGCGGCGAGCATCGGATCGTGAACGTGCGGCCGTTATCGGTCCGTCGCGTGATCGCTCTAAAGCAGACAGAATTCAGGCGATTTGGGCTCGCCCCGGCGCGAATCCATTTGTCCGGACGCCCGGCGTGTCGTATGATATAAATGTTGCGGGTGCAGACGGAGATCAGTGGGTCTCGCAAGCACTACCCGCGGGTATCGTGCGTATCTGGCACACCGCAACTGGGAGACCGGCCTACAACACGTTATCATTTTCGCCGACCGGTCTCTTTTTTTATGCGCACGCTTCGACGCTCCACTTCCCTTTGGCCGGCGACATCGCTATGCTGTCATCCTGCGGACCCAGAGTCCGTGCAGAGATTCTATGAGAGCATCCAAACCGGTGATTTCCGACGCCGTCCTCGCCTGGCTCCTCGAGCCCGGCGAGCCCTCTATTC
>JBDKUU010000397.1:0-16705 GCA_039679525.1 Phycisphaerales bacterium
GCACCATCTGGATTGCGGATGAAGTACTCAAGAAGCTGGGCGTCTACGGAAGGCTCGGCGTTCGCGGGCAGGGAATCCGATAGGGGAGCGTGCGTGGGGGAACGCCCTCCTCCGCAGGGTCGCGTCAAATCAGGCTTCGCGACCCTGCGGGGAAGGAGAAGAAATCATTCGTCGGGTTCGGGTTCGTCGGGACTCTCGAAATCCTCGTCGGACTCCTCAGCGTTCGCCTCGCAGGACGAACCATGCGGAGTCAGCGCCTGAGGCTCGGCCACTTTGCGGTAGCCCAGAGCCCTGATGACCTCGAGAACTTCGGTCCAGGTCGGGAAGGGGCGGGAGTTGGCCCGCTTGTACTCATCGATGGCCATGATGAAATCGAACTGTTCGTCGGACATCTGGCCCTCCTCGGCGGATTTGCGTTCGTCGCTTCGACGGCGGCCGGGCCCTCGCTGGCGATCCAGGCCGATGCGCCGGTCAACGACGCTCTCGCGACGGTCTTTGCCGCTGCGACGGTCGATGAAGTTCGGATCGTAGGGATTTCCGCCGAGATCGTACTTTCGCCGGTCCGTGAGATTGCCCCGGCGGTCGGTTGATGCACGGCGTTCGCAGCTATTGCTGGCGTTTGTTTCTGGCATGATGACGTTCTTCCTAATTACTGCTCACGATCCGCCACCGGAGGATCGCCGCCGCACGTCTGCTTTGTTCCCTCGCAGAGCCGCGGCGAGTCTCAGATGGCAACTCGCAGACTGCCGGTGGGCTCAATACCCTTCGTCGTCCATGTCGTCGGCGCCGAAGTCGAGGTCTTCATCCTCGTCCATCGTGAAGTCGCACAGATCGTCGTAGGCGTCCTGCGACTCGATGACGACGTGGGCCTCGTCCAGATAGTCCTCGGGGACCATGATGGCGACGGTCTTGCCGTCCAGGCTGGGGTCCAACTGTTCCTTGACGACAGCCGGGATGTCGTTGAGGCGAAGGAGGGTTTCGTACTCCCTGGCCTGGTCCACATCGTCGAGGAATGCGACGACCACGAGGTCTTCGAGCTTTGTGCTTCCCTTACCGTCTTTTCGATGCTTGTTCATAACTGCTCTCCGGTATTGGTGCAGCTCCTGGCGGTTCGCATCGGACCGTACGCGCTGGGTGGTCGCGAGGCAGCCCCGTCGGGCCCTCACCTTGTCTTGTCGCTGCTACCGGCCGGGCGATCCTGCAGCGGTCGCTGCTGCTCGTCCGCACCATGAGAGGCTATCGGCCCGCCCGATTCGGACATTTAGCGATTCCGCGGCATTTTCTTCACAAGAGCAATCGCCGCGAATTCTTCGTGCAGACCGGGCGAAGCGGCCGCTCGCATACGAACGCCGATTCGTGCCGTGATCGAGAGGGAGGCCTCCAATCCGTAGTGCAATCGCCTAGGAATTTGAGAGTATTTCTAGGGACCGATAAAAGGCGTCAGCGGGGGGCTGAGATGGGGCGATTGTGCCTTTCTTGCCCGGCCTGCCGCGTCTGATAATACACGCATTTACAGGATTGGCACCTCTGTTTGTGTCGCATATAGTCATAGGTGGGCCCGATTTGCGAGCAAATCTCGCGGTTTTTCGGCGTCGGGTACGTCCTGAAACTTTTTAACGACCGAAAATCAAGATTGTGCAGGGGACTGCCGATAGTCTCAATAACTGTGACGCTGCGTAGGTTCGACTGCGTGCACGAGGGCACGCGGCCGTCGTCGGCAGCGAAGCTGTGTCAGGGAGTTGGAGAACCTCAGTGTGAGTGAGGACATATGGGACTAAATGGTGAGGGAGCGCGAGTGCGCGTCTTCATGCTGGGCTGGGAGTTCCCGCCGTTCATCAGCGGCGGACTCGGCACCGCGTGTTACGGCCTGACAAAGGCGCTGGATGAGCTCGGCGTCAAGGTGACGTTCGTGCTTCCCAAGATGGTGGACAGCCAGTATGCCACGCATGTCAAACTCCTGACGCCCCAGGCGAGAAAGAACGCAAAGACCAGGCGGATCAGAAAATCGCT
This sequence comes from Phycisphaerales bacterium, assembly GCA_039679525.1. GTDB lineage: Bacteria > Planctomycetota > Phycisphaerae > Sedimentisphaerales > Anaerobacaceae > PLanc-01. The sequence continues at coordinate 2,011 of JBDKUU010000397.1, forward strand.
GGACGAGGAGTTGACCAACGTCAAGTTCCGCTCGATCCTGTCTCCGCTTCAGGCGTACGCCACGCCGCAAACGTACGACGAGAAAGTCGCGGAGATTCTGCGCCGCAAACGCGAGGCCGCGACAACGCCGGGGCAAGCCTGTGATCCGAGCGGCGGCGGCCCCACCGACTACGCAGGCGATTTGTATCGCGAGATTCACCGATATGCGTCCATGGCCGTGGAACTGTCCAGGGACGAGGAATTCGATGTGATTCACGCCCACGACTGGATGACGTATCCGGCCGGGATCGGCGTGGCGATGGCCAGCGGCAAGCCGCTTGTCGTCCATATTCATTCCACGGAGTTCGACCGCAGCGGCGAGCACGTCAACCAGGTGGTCTACGACATCGAGCGGGAGGGTATGCACCGGGCCAGCAAGGTGATCGCGGTGAGCCACTTTACGCGGGGCGTGGTGATCAGCCGCTACGGAATCCCCGGCGACAAAGTCGAGGTGGTCTATAACGGCGTCGAGCGAAACGGCACGTGGTCGACCGCGCCGGTGACCATCCGCCGGGAAGAGAAGATCGTCCTGTTCCTCGGGCGAATCACGATGCAGAAGGGGCCTGAGTACTTCCTGCAGGCGGCCAAGAAGGTCCTGGACGTGATGGACAACGTCAAGTTCGTCATGGCCGGCTCCGGCGACCTGATGTACCGCTCGATCGAGCTGGCGGCCCAGTTGGGCATCGGCCACAAGGTCCTGTTCACCGGCTTCCTGCGAGGCGACGACGTCCGGCGGATCTTCCGGATGGCGGACCTGTACGTGATGCCCTCGGTGTCCGAGCCGTTCGGGATCGCGCCGCTGGAGGCGCTGGACAACGACGTCCCTGTGATCATCAGCAAGCAGAGCGGCGTCTCGGAAGTCCTGCGGCATGCCCTGAAGGTGGACTTCTGGGACATCAACGAAATGGCGAACAAGATCGCGGCGGTGTTGAAATATCCGCCGCTGCGGATGACCCTCCGCAACCACGGGAATTTCGAGGTGCGCAAGCTGCGGTGGCGGGACGCCGCACGCAATTGCCTGCGGATCTATGAGGAGACGCTCGTGCCGGTGTAAATCGGACGAGTGACAGAAGGATCGACAGGATACGAAAGGATTGGTAAGGCTATGCCCTCGGTTTGCTTTTACTTCCAAGTCCATCAGCCCACTCGGCTGAGACACTACACGGTTTTCGACAACGACGAACGATACTTCGACGAGGGGCGCAATGCCGCCATCTGCAGGAAGGTGGCCAACAAGTGCTATCTGCCCGCCAATCGGATGTTGTTGAGGCTCATTCAGCAGCACGAGGGGCGGTTCCGCATCGCGTACAGTCTCACCGGCGTTCTCCTGGAGCAGTTGGAGAAGTACAGTCCCGAGGTCCTCAGCACGTTCCACGCGCTGGCCAAGACCGGCTGCGTCGAGTTCCTGGGCGAGACCTACTATCACAGCCTGAGCTTCCTGTACTCGCGACAGGAGTTCGTGGAGCAGGTCCGCAAGCACACGGAATTGATCCAGAGCCTGTTCGGCCAAACGCCGAAGGTGTTCCGCAACACCGAGCTGATCTACAACAACGACCTGGGTCTGCTCATCGAGGCGATGGGTTCTTTCGACGCGGTCGTCACGGAAGGCGCCGACCACATCCTGGGCTATCGGAGTCCGAACTTCGTCTACCGGCCGAAGGGCTGCCGCCGGATCAAGATGCTGCTGAAGAACTATTCGCTCAGTGACGACATTGCGTTTCGATTCTCCAACCGCCAGTGGGCCCAGTGGCCGCTGACCGCGGAGAAGTTCTCGCAGTGGGTCAACGCCATCAACGGCTGCGGGCAGACCGTGAACCTCTTCAAGGACTACGAGACCCTCGGCGAGCACCAGTGGGAGGACACCGGGATCTTCGATTTCATGAGGCACCTGCCCGGCGAGATCCTCAAGCATCCCGACAACAACTTCAAGACGCCCAGCGAGGTCGTCGCCTCGTACGAGCCGCTCGGCGTGGTGGACGTCCCGCACGTGATCAGTTGGGCCGACACGGAACGGGACCTGTCCGCATGGCTCGGCAACCCGATGCAGTCCAACGCGATCTACGAGCTTTACCGGCTCGAGAAAAAGATCAAGCGAGCCAATGATCCGCAGCTTCTGACAGACTGGCGAAGGCTCCAGACGTCGGATCATTTCTATTACATGTGCACCAAGTACTTCGCTGACGGCGACGTCCACAAGTACTTTAACCCCTATGATTCGCCGTATGACTCGTACATCAACTTCATGAACGTCCTGGATCACTTGCAGAGGCGGTGCGCGTCGCACCAGACGCCGATCGTGGCGCACAGCCCGTCGCAGGTGGGCAGCGCCGCCCGCGTCGCCGTGCCGGTCTGATCCGATGGAAATCGCCCGGGTTGCGACGAAGGGCTGCGAGCTCGATGACCTGCTGGCCAGAGAATGGCTTCTGACGAACCAGCGGGGCAGCTTCGCGTCCTCTACGATCGCCGGCTGTAATACGAGCGGCTATCACGGCCTGCTGGTCGGCTCGCCGGACCCGTTGGTCAGCCGCGTCATGGCGTTGTCCAACTGCCTGGAGACCGTGCTCTGGAACGGGCAGGACGTGGAGCTGTCCACGTGCGAGTTCCAGGACCGATTCGCTCCGAGCGGTTATCGGCATCTCTACGAATTCTCGCGGGACACGGGCGTGCGGTTCTCGTTCCGCCTGACGCCCGCCGATCTGTCCAAGGCGGTCTACCTGGCCGGGGACAGTGACACGGTCCTCGTCGAGTACACGTTCGAGGAAGTGCGCGAACCCTTCGACCTGATCCTCCGGCCGCTCGTGGCGCTTCGCGACTTTCATCTGCACCAGAAGTCGGATGCGCCGCTCCGCCAGACTTCGCTCCACGATGGCGTGATCGTCAATAACGAACTGCTGGTCGGCTGCTCGCTGCGGATGGGCTGCTCGCAATTGCAATACGAGAGCGACCCTCAATGGTGGTTCGACTTCATCTATCGCGTGAACCGGGACCGGGGACTCCATCACGTCGAGGACTTGTGGGCCCCGGGGATCTTCAGAGGGCGGATCGAAACCGCCGGCCGGATCTTGTTCTGGGCGCGCCTGGGCGATACCGTCGAGCTCGAATGCATGCCGCCGATCGACGTGGCGGCGATCAAGCGAGACTTGCTCAACCGGCAGGAGAAACTCATCCGGCTGGCCGGGGCCAAGGAGGAGAAGGACAAGATCCTATGCCTGGCCGCGGACCAGTTCGTGGCCAGACGCGCCGGCGTCGAGGCCGAGCGGACGACGATTGTGGCCGGTTTCCCCTGGTTCGCCGATTGGGGCCGTGACACGTTCATCTCCTTGCCCGGCTTGCTCCTGGCCACAGGGCGGCACGAGGAGGCGGGATCGGTTCTGTGCACCTTTTCCGCGGCCGCCGACGGGGGGATGATCCCGAATCGGTTCGATGATCGGAGCGGCCAGGCGCACTTCAACAGCGTGGACGCGTCGCTATGGTTCATCAACGCCGCCTTCGAGTACTTCGACGCCACCGGCGACGCTGCGACGCTCAAAGACAAGCTCCTGCCCGCGATCCGCTCGATCATCGACTCCTACCAGACCGGCACGCGGTTCGGCATCCATGCGGACTGCGACGGCCTGATCATGGCGGGCGACGCGGGCACCCAACTGACCTGGATGGACGCGATGTGCGACGGGATCGCGTTCACGCCGCGGCATGGGAAGGCCGTGGAGATCAACGCCCTGTGGCACAACGCCTTGCGCCGGACGCAGCAATTCTGCGAGATGCAGGCCTTGCCCGGGGCGGATCGCTACGCCGCGATGGCCGAGCAGGTCGGGCGGAGCTTCGGGCCTCTGTTCTGGAATCCGCAGCGGGGCTATCTCAACGATTCTGTGCAGCCGGACGGCGCGATCGACGCGAGTCTGAGGCCCAATCAGGTTTTCGCGGTGTCGTTGCCGTTTGCTCCGCCTCTGATTCAGGAGCAGCGGAAGGCAGTTGTGAAAGTCGTCGAACGCGAGCTGTTGACTCCGTACGGCCTCCGAACCCTGGGCCGACGGGACCCGTTCTACAAAGGTCGCTACGGCGGATCGCCGCGATGCCGCGATGAAGCCTACCACCAGGGCACGGTCTGGCCCTTCCTCATGGGCCCGTTCGTCGAAGCCTACCTCAAGACGCATAAGTTCAGCAAACGCAGCCGGCAGAAAGCGGCCGAACTGATCCAGCCGCTGTTGGAGCAGCTTACGCACGACGCCTGTCTCGGCAGCATCTCCGAGGTCCTCGACGGCGACCCGCCTCACCGCCCCGGCGGCTGTCCCGCCCAAGCCTGGAGCGTAGCCGAACTCATCCGCATCCGCCGTCTGCTCGCGGTCTCTCGCTGACGCCCGCCCCGGGTCCCGCCGCTAACGCTTCGTGCCGCACGCGTTTTTCCTTGTCACTCTCCCTCCGTTTCTGTACACTATTCCCAGTGTGACACCGAGGATGACCGAGGGGAAGAGATCCGGTGGGGGAGCGATTCCGGCTGAGTGAGGGAAGATGCTGTGAAGTACATCGCGAACAGTCCGATGGCGAAGCTAACTGGAGTGCCCGTTGTTATCTTGGCGGTAGTGGTCGCCGGCTTCCTATTGCAGAAGTCGTCCCTGCCGGCGGATGGCGTGACTGAAACTGTGGACCCCATTGGGCGAAGCAAGACTCTGCACTTTCGAAAATGGGTCATGATTTGGGCCAACTCGTCCGAGAAAGGGCACAAACTGTCCAGCGAGGAATGGTACGATCTGGAGAATGGTCGCCGTCGCATCGACTGTAACGCGGTCGTCGAAGACCGCCCCTGGACAGCTTCTGAAGTCTGCGATGGCGAGTACGTCATGTTTCCCTCACGTGAGTGGTCAAACGACGGTGGGATTGCCTGCGAAGTTGTCTATCTGAAGGTTGATCCGAATGAATCCCGCGATGTCATCGCGGATTTAGAATGGTACCGTCGCGTTGGCGAGATCAAGGGGTTTCGCAGGATTCGGCAGGATACGATCGCTGGGCAGAAGCTCGATCTGTGGCAAGGCGAGTACAGCGTTGGGCCCGATGCTGTTGAACGGGTCAGATACGATGTCTGGCTATCGCCTGCGACGGCGGAGTTGGGGGTGGTCAAGACGTGGCGGAAAGAGCAGGGGGATAAGGATTGGCGTCAGACTTCTGAGTATACGGGCTTTGAGTATGGCGTTTCGCTGGCGGCGGAACTATTCCGCACTGAGCCGCCCTCAAGCGAGTACAAGATACGAATCAGCAAAGAGAAGGCGCCGATTCGCAGGCGGGTGAGTTGGTTCGATCACGATATGTACGACGACCTCTCTTTCGTAGGTGAACCACTGAGGGTCCTTCTTGAACCTGTATTCATCCTGCCAAATGGAGCCATCCTGGCCGGGTATCGGAGTGTAGATGCCCGAGAGTCACAGGATCAATCAAAGTATTTCGAGAACCTGCGAATCGGTGGTCCACTGGCACAATTGCCGATCAAAGTCGTCTCATTGTTTCCGGAACCGGATACCGGAAATGTTCAGTTCACGGGGTTTCACCTGACGCACACGCGAAGGCAGACGAAAGACGGCCCGCGATGGTTTGAATGGATTCTCTATGTGCACAACAAGGAGCCTCCGAAGCCTGAACACGTGCTCAGATATCGCGGCCAGTGCAGGTACAATGTTCCGAGAAGCGGGGACCCTAATCTAAGCTCCCCCCAGGGAATCACTCTATCTCCGCGTCAGTTGGCGAGGGTAGAGACGAAAGAGGACTTCGACAGATTGGTCCTGGGGGCTATGACTAAGGTCAATGATGGCGGAGAAATGCCGGGACAGATTACTTACGAAGGTGTGCTGCGCCTCGCGGAGCAGATCGTCGCCGACCCGCACAGCTCACGCTCGAGATCCGGCGTGTGATGGAGGGTTGTCCCTCGCCATCAGTTCATCCTTCGGTCCGTCCGTCGTTATCGTGACGCGCGATCAGGCGAGCCCTAGCATCTCCGGGATCAGGCAGCCTTCGCAGGGGCAGAAGGCGCGGATGTTCTGTTCGGGCGTTCCCGGCGGGACCTCGCAGCCCGGCTGGACGATGAAGCGTTGGCCGCCTTCGCGTATGCATTGAGCGGCGGCGTTCGCCACGTCTTGCGGCGTGCCCTGGAGCAGGACGGCCGCGGGATCGAAGTTGCCGCAGAGGGTGACGTTGGAGCCGACCGCGGCTCGGGACTCCTTGAGCGGGACCATCCAGTCGAGGTCGATGACGTCGCAGCCGGTTTGGGCCATCAGGCCGACGCTGTTCGTGACATCGCCGCAGATGTGCAGCTTCACCGTGGCGCCGGCCTTGTGGATCGCGTCGAAGAGCCTCTTCTCGAAGGGCAGCACGTACTGCTCGTACATCTTCGGGCTCACGAGGCTGGCGACCGCGTCGCCGACTCCGATCATGTCCGCGCCGGCCTTGACCTGGGCCAGCGCGAAGCGGATCTGGTTGTCGATGATCGTCTCAGCCGCCTGAACGTACATCCCAGGCGTGTCGATCAGGTCCATGAACATGCTCTCGACGCCGCGGAGGTCGGCGTACAGGGCCAGGGGGCCTTCGCACCATCCAAGCACGCTGTGCGTCCGACCGACCGCCTTGGCCATCTTCCGCACGCTCTCGATTCGCTGGCGGCAGCGATCGGCGTTCTCAAGGTCGAGCGGCCGGATGCGGGCCAGGTCGGCAGGGGACCGGATCAACATCTCTCGCGGCCTGCCGACGCCTTCTTCAGGGTAGTCCAGGACCATGCCATAGGCGGAGGCCTCGCGCCAGGGGTCGCTGATCGCGCTGACCTGGTCGAGATTGAAGGCCTGCGTGACGGCCAGTTGCGACTCGACGAGCACGTCGCCGTCGAGATAGTAATCGCGGTAGGTCCGCCCGATGAAGTGGGCCGACCAGGCCATGAAGATGGGTGTCACGGGGGGGCGGTCGTGGGACTGGCCCCGAATGGTGGCGTAGATGCGTTCTTTCGGCGTCATAAGTATCCCCTATGTCACGAGGTTACCGTCCCGCACGCGATTCGCGGGACATCAGGAGCATGATACGACAGTCGCCCGCGGGATTCACGCTTTTTTCGTTGAGCGGGTTCGTTGGCGTGCATCCAGATTCCCTGGCGAATCAAAGACGCCGCAGGCAAACGCCAGCAGGCCCCATTTCGCGGGTTGAATGCATGCCCGAAGCGGGCCTGCCTGGGAAGTTTTCCGCTTTGCGGCCTCCAGCAGAATGCGCGAGCGGACCACTCGCTCAAGAGGGTGCGCAGCACCCTGCGTGCTGGTGGCCCCAATGCGCCAAACTCCCGCTGCGCAGCGGCGGGTTCGGGATCGGTCCGTTCCTTCCTCTGTTCGCCGGGAAAGGCCGGGCCCATGCCAGAACGATTGATTGCACGCGGATCGTTTGGGAAGATACGGGCCTGCCTTTGACGCGTCGTCTGAGGCGGAATTCGGCTGGCTTCTTATCGGACTTGAGGTGATGTCTCTGAGTCCATCGCGGGTTCGCGTTTTTTGACAGTCTTCACGCGAGAAATCCTTTTGCGGGTCGGCGGGCCCTCTGGTAGAATCGCACGCCACTGGGACCTGGAAGCAGGGCTGGAATGAAGGTTTGGTGCCGTGGGCAGTGAGAAGCAGTCACATCGGGGATCAGCGAGGGTGGGGTTTTGGCGCCGCGATACGCGCGGCAAGGAGGTACCGGAATGTTGCGAATAGGAATAGCCGGGTTTGGGTTCATGGGGCGAATGCACTTCCGGCAATGGAAGGCCATCAAGGGGGCCCAGGTCGTCGCGATCTGCGACGCCAATCCGAACATCAAGGAAGACACCAAGCGGGCCGTCGGCAACATCAAGGGGGCCGAGGGCGACATCGATTTCACGGGCATCGAGGTGTACCACGATCTCGAACAGATGCTCGACAAGGCCAAGCTCGACGCCATCTCGTTGACCCTGCCGACCTATCTGCACGCCACGTGTTCCGAGCAGGCTTTGTCCCGCGGGGTCAACGTCCTGTGCGAAAAGCCCATGGCGCTGACGACCGCCGACTGCGATCGGATGGTCAAGGCCGCCCAGAAGAGCGGCAAGATCCTCCAGATCGGCCACTGCGTGCGGTTCTGGCCGGAGTACGCCAAGGCCAAGGAGATCGTCGACAGCGGCAAGTACGGCAAAGTGGTCGCGGCCATGTTCCAGCGGCTGGGCTCCCCTCCGGGCTGGAGCATCGACAACTGGTTCGTCGATGAGGGCCGCAGCGGCGGCGTCGCCCTGGACCTCCACATCCACGACACCGACTACGTCCAGTACCTTTTCGGCATGCCCAAGGCCGTCTGCAGCCACGGGGCCAAGGGGCCCAAGGGACAGTTGATCCACATGGTCACCGAGTACGAGTACGGCCCGGACAAGCTGATCGTGGCCGAGGGCGGCTGGGGAATGACCCTGACCTTCGGATTCGAGATGAGCTTCAACCTGATCCTCGAAAAGGCGAGCATCGTCTACGACCTGACGCGCAAGCCCATGCTCCGCGTCTGCCCGGCCGAGGGCGTGGAGTTCTCGCCGGAGGTCGCGGCGGGCGACGGGTACTCGCTGGAGATCGAGCATTTCGCCAAGAGCGTCCGCGGCGAGCCGGCGCCGGAGGTGATCACGCTGGAGCAGTCCCGCAACTCGGTCCGGATCGTCGAGGCAGAGAAGAAGTCCATCAATAGCCGAGAAAGAATCCTGATCAAGTGACTAAGTGTGAAGTGTGAAGTTGGAAGTTTGAAGTCAGAGGAGTGCCTGTGCACTTGACACTTTAAACTTGAAACCTCTTCGGAGCCATAATTATGAAATGCAAAAGCTGGCCTGTCGGCGTGTGCAGTTGGTCGCTACGGACGGATGTGCCCGGCGTTGCCGCGGCGATGAAGGACGTGGGCTTGCAGCACGTGCACCTGGGGGTCCGGGCCGCCGTGGAAGACGGCACCGGCAAGGTGCTCGAAACGATGAAAGCGCAGAAGTGGACGATCACCTGCACGATGATCGACTTCCCGACGGAGGATTATTCCACGCTCGACACGATCAAAGTCACCGGCGGCGTGGTCCCCGATCAGCATTGGGAGAGCAATCGCAAGCTCTTCCAGGGGGCAGCCCAGGCGACGGCCAAGCTCGGCGTCAAGTTGCTGTCGATGCACGCCGGGTTCATCGATGAGAGCAATAAGGCCATGGTCGAGAAGGTGCAGACCCGCATCCGGACCCTCGCGGACATCGCGAAGGACAACGGCCTGACCCTCCTCTTGGAGACCGGCCAGGAGGCCGCCAAGGACCTGCGGCACTTCATCGAGAAGCTCAATCATCCGTCGGTCGGCATCAATTTCGACCCGGCCAATATGATTCTTTACGACAAGGGCGACCCGATCGAGGCGGTCCGAACGCTGTCGCCGTGGATTCGCCACCTGCACGTCAAGGACGCCGTCCGCACGAGCAAGCCGGGCACCTGGGGCAGCGAAGTCCCCTGGGGCGACGGCCAGGTCGGCATCGAGCGATTCCTCGCGGTCCTGGGCGAGGTCGGATTCAAGGGCGCCATGGCCATCGAGCGCGAGGCCGGCGACAACCGGCTCGGCGACATCAAGCTCGCGGCTCAGCGTCTCAAGGCCGCCTGCAAGTAGTGCATCCGTCAGATCAAGGAGAACGGCATGAGTGATTGGATCGGAATGGATCTGGGCTTGTACGTCAAGCTCAGCGCGATGATGTTTCTCGAGTTCGCCATCTGGGGGGCCTGGTACCCTGTGTTGGCGACCCGGCTCCTGGGCCCGCTGGGATTCAGCGGCAAACAGACGGGGTGGATCTACGCGACCATTCCGCTGGGCTGCATTTTCATGCCGCTGTTGGCCGGACAAGTCGCGGATCAGTGGATCAACACCGAATTCATTCTGGCCGGCGCCCATCTGATCGGCACGCTCCTGCTGTTTGTGGCTGCGTGGAAGCGGAAGTTCAATGTGCTGTTCGTAGTGATGCTGGTCTACGCCTTGTTCTACGCGGCGACGCTGCCCCTGGTGAACTCGCTGATGTTCCACCATCTGGCGGTCGCTGGAGCCAGCACGAAGTCGCCGATCATCTTCATGTGGGCCCCGATCGCTTGGGCTCTGACCGGGTACTTCCTGACCGGCTGGCGGTGGACCTTCAAGACCGGCGAAGAAGGCCGCGACTGCCTGATCCTGGCGGCGGTGCTGTCGGTCATCATGGCCGTGGTCGCCGGGGCGCTGTTGCCCGCGACGCCGCCGGCGGGCGGTTCGGCCGCCGGGTCGTCGATCGCCAAAGCGTTCGGCATGCTGCAGAATCCCAGCTTCCTCATCTTCATCATCATCTCGATGGTCGCCCCGGGCATGCAGCAATTCTATTTTCTGGGCACGGCCCAGTTCATGCAGGACAACGGGATTTCGGCGAAGAACGTCCCGGCCGCCATGGCGATCGCCCAGGCGACGCAGGCCGTCGCGACGCTGGTCGTGCTCGGCTGGATCATTCAGCACGCCGGCTATAAGTGGACGCGGTCCATAGGGGCTGCGTCCTGGCTGGTCCTCTTCACGATCTATGTGATTCCTCGCCCGGCTGCGGTGATCGCCGGAGGCCAGGCGTTCCACGGCATCGCGTACGTCTTTTTCATCATCGCCGGGCAGATGTTCGCCGGAGCGGTGGCGCCGGAAGGGGCCGGGGCATCTATGCAGGCCCTGATCTTCACGGCCCAAAGCGGCATCGCGTTGTTCCTCGGTACCCAGTTCGCCGGGATCGTCATGGACAGATTCCGGGTCGAAGGGCATTTCCAGTGGCGCAAGATCTGGACGGTCCCGGGCGCAATAATGGCGGCCTGCGTCCTGGCGCTGCTTTTACTGTTCAAAGGAACCGTCTGAGACATCGGGTCTCAGGCGGCAGGCTGGGCGCTCATGACGATGGTAGATGTTTTCCGGTGGGTGAGAAACACCGTCGGTTAGACGGTGAACTTCAGGAATTCCGTCATGAGCGCCTTGACCCAGCGGCCGGGAACGCCCTGGCCGATGGGCTTGTCGTCGAACTTCACAATCGGGACGATGTCCTTGGTCGTCACGGCGATGAACAGTTCATCGGCCTTGGCGGCCTCCGCGGGCGTCAGGCACTTCTCTTTGATCCCCATCCCGATATTCGTCGCGGCTTTCACGATAAAATGCCGGGTGATCGAGGGCAGGATGTTCGCCGCCAGAGGGGCAGTGTGCAGGGCGTCGTGAAGGATTGCAAAGAAGGCCGAACCCGCGCCCTCGGTGATCAAGCCGGACTCGTCGACCAGAATCGCCTCTTCACAGCCCTTCTCCGCGGCTTCCTGGCGGGCCAGCACGTTCGGCAGCAGGTTCAGCGACTTGATGTCGCATCGCTTCCACCGCAGATCGGGGTGGGTACAGACCGCGATTCCCGTCGCCTTCTCCTTGGCGCTGTCGCCCAGTTCGCTGACCGTCAGGAAGAAGTTGGGCTTGATGTCCTTGGCCCAGGTATGATTCCGCGGGGCCGAGCCGCGGGTGACGTGGAAATAGACCTTGGCGTTGGCGTAGCCGGCAGCCTTGAAGGCCCGCACGACCCGCTCGCGAATGACGCCGATGTCGATGCCCGTGATGCGGATGGCCGCCATGCTCGCGGCGAACCGCTCCAGATGCTCGTCCAGGGCGAAAATTTTGCCGTTATAGCTGCGAAGGACCTCGTAAACGCCGTCGCCGAAGTACAGTCCGCGATCGAGGAAGATCGGGTCCAGGGTTTCGAACGGAACGAGTTGATCACCCACAATAGCCAGTTTCATGCCACACACTCCTTTAGTTAGCTGAATCCATCCCCTCCGCGGGGCCACCCAAAAGGGGCAAGGATACAAAATTCCCAGAGAAAAGTCTTTACAATTCTATCGGCATGCGCTATCCTTTTAGTTTTACCAAGATTTGGATATTTGGACCGGGAGTTTCCCAATGTACGCAATTATTGAGCAGGGCAGTAAGCAGTATAAGGTGGCTGTGGGCGACAAGGTCGAGATCGAGCTGACCGACGTGGCCCCGGACGCGACCACCATCGAGTTGGACAAGGTTCTGTTCATCGGCGGCGAAGGCGCCAGCAAGATCGGCCAGCCCTACATCCAGGGCGCCAAGGTCATCGCCTCGCTGAAGCCGAATGGGGCCGAAGCGGTCGTCAAGGGTCCCAAGTTGTTCGTCACGACGTTCCGTCGCCGCAAGAACAGCCAGAAGCGGATCGGCCACCGGCAGAAGCACCTGCAGATAACTATCGACAAAATCGAGGGTTAAGTCTCGATTCGGACGGCAATGCAGTCGAGCCTTCAGCGAGAGGGGCCGCCTGCATTGCCGTCTATTGTTTTTGCGCCTCCCGCACATCTTTGCCGGACTTCTAAGTCTCACGCCCGAAAAGCTTTATGCATCCGCGAAGTAGCAGACGACCTTCTGTTTGAAGGCGTCGGCGTTCAGGAAGACCCCGCCGCAGGGGATCTCGCAGGCGTCGATCACTTTGACCGCGTCCACCCACTTGCCCGCCTTCGGGACCAGTTGCAGCAGGCGGTTCGGCGAACCCTCGAACAGGTCGGTCCGCAGGTAGTTGTTCCCGCGGTCGGGGAACAGGGCCAGGTAGAGCATGTCGGTCTCGACGAGCTCGTTGAGAAAGTGCGTCCCGAGCGAGACGTCGGGAACGAGGTTCTCGTGCATCTGGACGATCTCGCACAGCACGGCCGCCCGGTTGACCTCCGCGAACGTCACGGGAATCCCCAGGAACGGGTCGCTCGTGCCCCAGCGTCCCGGCCCGAGGAGCATCAGGCACCCGTCCACCAGCGATTCGCACGTCTGATTGATCTTGCCCAGAAGTCGGGCCACCTCGTAGCGGTCCTGGAGCGACAATCGGCTGTAGACCGGCGGCGCGACATACACGAACCGGCTGATCCGTGTGTGCCGGCTGTGCCCGACGACGGCGCCGCTGGCTTCGATGATGGCCTGGGACCGGGGGATCTCGACCTCCGGCGGCCGGGGCGTCTCCGTGCCTTTGACAGGCAGCGGCCGGCACTGGACCAGGTGAATCCGGTAGGACGCGTCGTCCACGAAATTCAGCGTGAATTCGACGTCGACAGGGTATTCATAGGCCTTCTGGAGCGCAGCCAGGGCCTCGCGCATGTCCTGGACGAACTCGGTCTCGGTGAGCAGACTGTCGAACGTGGGGACCCAGACTTTGCCGCCGCTCATTGTCGTGTGCGATTCGTCCGCCGAGGCGAACATCTCGATCGGTACGTCGGGGCTCTCTTTGACCACGTCGAGGAAATGGCCCGACATGACGCGGTTGGCCTGGAGATCGATGTAGTCGACCCGCCTCTGGGTGTATTGGCGGACCTCCTCGAAGTTGGACTCGGGACGTTTCTCGGGGACATTGAGCGCGACCAGCCGGGTGTAGTCGTCGTCGGAGCGGTCGACCGCCCGGGTGCCCAGGCCGAAGACCAGTCGAAGCACGCCGGCCTTCGGATCGATGCTCTCGTTCCAGACGTAGGGGTTGAAGGAGAACCCGACGCCCGCCGCCTGCGGGTAGTAGAACCGGCCGTGCATTGCGCCGGAGACCCGCATCACCAGCAGGGCCATCTGCTCGTCGTGGTTGAGCAGGCCTCGCTGCTCGCGGTAGCGCAGGGCCTTCTCGCTCATCGTGCTCGCGTAGACAGTCCTGACGGCCGAGAGGAAATCATCCAGCCGGCGCTCCCGCGGCCCCTGGTTCGGGCAAAAGACGCTCTCGTACTTGCCGGCGAAGGAGTTGCCGTAGTTGTCCTCGAGCAGCGAACTGGACCGCACGATGATCGGCGACTGGCCGAAGTAGTCGAGCATCTGCTCGAACTGCTCGAGGATGTAATCGGGGAAGTGGCCCTGGAGAATCCGCTGGCGGGCCTGCACGGCCCCTTCGAGGAAGGTCCCCGGGTTGCGCTGTTTTTGCCGCAGCCACCAGACGCCGTTGCGGACCAGATACGTGTAGAACACGTCGGAGCCGACGTAGAAGGAGTCGTGCTCTTCGAGCCGCTCGGCGAAGCGCGGCGACTGCTTCTTGAGAATGCTTCGGGCGACCAGCATGCCGACCGTCTTGCCGCCGATGAGGCCCGAGCCGATCATACGCTTCCAGATGCTCAGAACGTCTCCGAGCGTCAGATGGCGGGAGACGAGCCGGAGCATGCCGGGATCGCGGGAGATGATCATTCGGCTGAGGTGGTCGAATGTCTCCTGCTGTTTCTTCGGGGGACAGACGCCCGCTTCGGCCGCGTCGCAGATCCGCTGGGCATCGCGGAAGGCCCGGTCCCAGTAGCCCGGCCGGGTGTCGGCGTTCAGATCGGCCCAGTTGACCGACGAGAGGATCGAGGAGATCAGCACGCTCGACGTCACGGGCTCCAGCTTGTCGCCGTCCCACTTGTGCAGCATGTTCATCGTGGGCGAGTAGCGGAACTGCACCTTGATCGGATGAACGTAGAGGTCGTCCGCGTGGCGATAGAGTTCCAGAAAGAGCTGCGTCGTCTCGGTGATCGGCCGGATGGCCTTAGAACTGTGGGAATTGCGGAACAGCGCGAAGTACGCCACGGTCTCCAGGTCATAAAGAAAGGGACACGTGAGCATGAAGAAATTGCCCAGCATGGAATCCGAGTACCAGTCGGCGGCCAGCTCG
>JBDKUU010000398.1:0-4456 GCA_039679525.1 Phycisphaerales bacterium
AGAACATCCGCAAGTACGTGGTGGCCGGCGATCCGAACGACCGCGAGGTCGTCATCATCGATCTGAATGACAAGTTGGACACCAATCTGTTGAAGGACATTACGGGCGTGCAGGAGACCAGTGGACAATGAAGAACATAGCGATTCCGATACTGATTGCCGTCATCTCAGTCGTGATGGTCGTCTACCTAGTGACTTTCCAGGTCCGCGAGACGGAGTCGGGGTTTGTGACGCGGTTCGGCAAGCCGGTCCGTGAGGTCAAGGCGCCCGGCCTGTATTTCAAGTGGCCCACGCCCATCGAGCAGGTCCACAAGTTCGACTCCCGCATGAGGGTCCTGGAGGCGGCGCAGTTGGCCGAGACCACGACCCGGGGCAACGTCCCGATCATCCTCAACACGTACGTCGTGTGGCGGGTGGCCGAGCCGCTGAAATTCCTCAACGCCGTCAAGACCGAGGCGAACGCCGAGAACAAGCTTCGCAATCACATCAACGACACGCAGAATCGCGTGATCGGGCAGCATTCCTTCGGCGAGTTCGTCAACAGCGATCCGTCCAGGATCCAGTTTGACAAGATCCAGGAAGAGATGCTCGCGGACCTCAAGGGTCCGGCCCTGGCCGAGTACGGGATCGAGATCAAGACTCTGGGCATCAAGCAGCTCAAGGTCAGCGAGGACGTCACCAAGCAGGTCTTCGAACGGATGAAAGCCGAACGCCAGGGTCGCACGGACGCCATCACCTCGGAAGGCATCGCCATCGCCACGCAGATCAGGGCCGACGCCAACAAGAAGAAGGACGTGCTCCTGGATGCGGCGGAAGGCCGGGCCAAAGAGATCCGCGGCCAGGGCGACGCCGACGCCGCCCGGTACTACGCGATGCTGGAAAAAGACGCGAAGCTGGCGATGTTTCTGCGGAACCTCGACGCGATCAAAGAGACTCTCAAGGATCGCGCCACGATCGTGATTCCGACGGGCGCGGAGCCGTTCAATCTCCTGATGGGAATCCCGTCGCTGGGGGCCGAAGGGGCCGCAAAGTAGTCGTAAGAACAGCGCAAGAGCGAGCGAAAAGCCATGGCACACGATCACACACACAACCACAACCACGACCACGATCACGGGCACGATCATCATCATCACCATCATCCTGATGACCAGGCTCCGGCGTCGGACCCGCGGGTAGAGAACGAGCGGCTCGATGCGGCCGGTCGGTCTCTCTCGGATGCCCTTCGCATCAGCTTCACGATCCTGAAGGTCATCATGATCATCCTGATCGTCGCGTTTCTGGCGTCGGGCTTCCGAACGGTGGGGCCGGACGAGCGGGCGCTGGTCCTGCGGTTCGGCAAGATCCAGGGCATCGGCGACGAGGCGATCCTGGGGCCCGGGCCGCACTGGGTGTTCCCGTACCCGATCGATGAGATGGTGAAGATTCCCGTCGAAAAGAACATCAATCTGGCGGTGAACACTTTCTGGTACAAGGAGACGCAGCAGGACATCCTGGGCGGCGGCGTCAAGCCGAGGAACTACCGATCCGAGAAGCTCGATCCTCTGGTGGAAGGATACTGTCTGACGCGGAGCCAGGCCGCGGCCGCGGCGCAGGGACCGGCCGTGGTCGGCCGGCAATTCCTCGGGGACAGCGAAGGCAGCGACTACAACATCGTCCACACGAAATGGCAGATCAACTACCAGATCAACAGCATCGAGCAGTTCTTCCGGAACGTCCACGTGCGCGACATCAAGCCCGGCGAGGTCTACGCCGACGTGATGATCGAGAACATCACGCCGCTCCTTCGCAGCGTGGTCGACGACGCCATCGTGTCCGCGATGGTGCATTACACGATCGACGATGCGCTGCAGAGCGTCGATACGATTCCGCGTCGGGTTCAGCAGCTCGTGCAGCAGAAGCTGGACGCCCTGGAGAGCGGCATCCGCGTGGTGCAGATGCAGTTGGTCAGCGCCAAGTGGCCCATGCAGATCGATGCGGCCTTTGAGGCGTACGTGGCGGCCCGGCAGCAGAGCGACCAGACCATCACGCAGGCCCGGACCTACGGGGAAACGACCCTGAACCGAACCGGCGGCCAGGTGGCCCAGCGGCTGTGCGATGCGATCCTGGACCCCAACTGCAATCCGCAGCAGCGGGAGGACCTGTGGTCCCAGGTCACCGGCGACGCCCAGCAGGTGATCGCCCAGGCCCAGGCATACCAGACCAAGGTCGTGGAGTCCGCCCGGGCGAACGCGAGCTATCTCGCGAGCATCCTGCCGGAGTACCGCAAGAGGCCGGAGATCGTGGCCCGCGAGCTGTACTTGGCGGCCATGGAGCAAGTCCTGAAGAACGCCGACGAGAAATTCATCATGGACAGCTCCAACGGGGATCGAAATCGCGAGTTTCGGATCATGCTGAACCGGGATACGAAGCTCAAGCCCAGGACAGGTCCGCAGCAGCAATAGGACTCGTAGAGAATTGACAGGCCGGGCGCGAGTGAGCGGCCCGCAACTGAGATTCGGTGAGAGAACAAGGCTATGGCGCATCAGCACCTCCACTTACAGGAAGACTTCGGTACCGAACAGACCCGCGAGAAACAGGTCCGCGTGAGCATCGCTCTGCTGGGCACGCTCGCGGGCGGCGTCCTGCTCATCAACAGCGGGATCGGCAAGGCCTTCTACGGAGCCGGCAGCTTCAACACGGAGCTGTTCGCCATGCTCGGCGCGATCCTTCTCGGGGCCCCGATCGTGATCCACGCGATCCACAGCCTGATCCGCGGCGAGTCGCACATGGACGAGCTGGCGGCGCTGGGCATCGTGGCCGCGTTCGCCATCGGGGAGTATGTCGCCGCCGGGCTCATCGGGTTCTTCATGCTGCTCAGTGAGCTGGTGGAAACCCGAACGGCGCTGGGGGCGCGGGCCTCGATCGAGTCTTTGATCCGGCTGACCCCCGTCAAAGCCAACCTGATCGAGCAGGACGGCAAGGAACGCGAAGTCAAGGTCAGCGAGCTGAAGGCGGGCGACCGCATCCGCGTCCGCCCGGGCGACAACGTCTCGGCCGACGGCGAGGTCTACGACGGCCTGAGCTCCGTGAATGAAGCGACGATCACCGGCGAGTCGCTGCCGGTCGACAAGGTGCCGGGCATGCAGGTCTTCGCCGGCACGAACAACCTCACCGGCGTCCTCGACATCCGCGTCACCAAGGCCGGCAAGGACACGACCCTGGGCAAGGTCCAGTCGCTGATCATGCAGGCCGAACACACGAAGATCCCGGTCATGCGGATCATCGACAGGTACATCTCCTGGTACGTGCCGACGATCCTGATGATCGCGGCCATCGTCTGGGTCTTCACGCGGAACATCGACCAGGCGATCACGATCCTCGTGATTTCCTGCCCCTGTGCGATCATCCTGGCGACGCCGACGGCCATGGTGGCCGCGATTTCGGCCGCAGCCCGGCTCGGCATTCTCGTCAAGGACGTGTCTTATCTCGAAGTGGCCGGCAAGATGACGGCCCTGGTTTTCGACAAGACGGGCACCGTGACCACCGGCCGGCTCTATGTGACGAAGCTGACGCCGGCGGAAGGGGTCGAGGCGGCGGATCTGCTGGCGGACGCGGCAGCGGCCGAGCAGATGAGCAAGCACCCGGCGGCCCGGGCGCTGCAGGAAGTGGCCAAGGAAGCGAGCTTGTCCCTGCCGGCGTCGGAGAGCTTCAAGGAGACGCCGGGCAAGGGCGTCACGGCCAAGATCAACTCCTCCCGCATTCTCGTCGGCCGCGATACGTTCCTGGCCGAGAACGGGATCGACACGAAAAACGTCGTCGATCCCCGTCTGCACGAGGAGCAGGGCTTCAGCACGTTGTACGTCGCGAAGGACAATCGCTGCATCGGCTGGATCGGCCTTCAGGACAAGACCCGGCCGGAGGCGCAGCAGGCCATCAAGGAACTGGTGGACATGGGCGTCAAACGCGTCACCATGCTCACCGGCGACCGCAACGAGGTCGCCAACCGCGTCGCGGGCGAGCTGGGCTGCACGGACTACAAGGCCCAGTGCCTGCCGCAGGACAAACTGGCGGTGGTCGAGCAGATCAAGAAAGACGGGCACACGGTCGTGGTCGTCGGCGACGGCATCAACGACGCTCCGGCCCTGGCGGCGGGCGACCTGGGCATCGCGATGGGCGCCGCCGGCAGCGACGTGGCGATCAACTCCGCGTCGATCGCCCTGATGAACAACGACCTGCGGCGGATTCCGTTCCTGGTCGACGTCTCCCGCAAGACCCGGCGGGTCATCAATCAGAACCTGGCGTTCGGCATCGTCTTCATCGTGCTGGGCATCTCGCTGTCGAAGTTCGTGCCGCCGGCGGTCGCGGCGTTCCTGCACTTCGCCAGCTCGCTGGTGGTGGTGTTCAACAGCGCGCGGCTCTTCCGCCAGGGCGAGGAGCTTGACCACGAGCCGCGGTCGACGTAAAACGAGATTGACGAA
>JBDKUU010000399.1:0-2721 GCA_039679525.1 Phycisphaerales bacterium
ACGGCGGCGCGGTCGTTGAGCAGGGCGGCCGCCGTTTTCAGCAGGCCGTCGCGGTGCTTCTCATAGATCCGGCACAAGGCCGCCGGGTCACCGCGGTTGAACCGCCAGATTAGGAGCATGTCCTCGATCATCTGCGCCAATCACCCAACTTCAACAACCGGTCGTCGATAGTAGAAACGATCCGATCCACGATTCTAGTCTATTGCTCTCGATTTGCCCTCCCTGTATTCTATGAGCCCGATTGAATCAGGCGAATCATACGGTTGTGTTGGCAGGGACAAAGTCGAGATGATCTGGCTCTATGCGGGCTTTATCGCTTTCGTGTTGCTGATGTTGACGCTGGACCTTGGGGTCTTTCATCGCAAGGCCCATGTCGTCTCGGTGAAAGAAGCCCTCGGCTGGTCGGCCATGTGGATCAGCCTGGGGCTGGCGTTTTCCGCGTTTGTGTACTTCGGCTACGAGAACCACTGGTGCGGACTCGGACTCGGGGTCGATGCCGCCGACAGGCTGGCGAACGACGGCCACGCCGCGACGCAGAAGTACCTCACCGGCTACATCGTCGAGAAGTCCCTCAGCATGGACAACATCTTCGTGATCGCGATGATGTTCGGCTTCTTCGCGGTCCCGGCGATCTATCAGCACCGGGTGCTGTTCTGGGGCATTCTGGGCGCCCTGGTGATGCGAGGCGCGATGATCGCGGTCGGCGCCAAACTCATCGCGGAGTTCCACTGGGTCCTGTATGTCTTCGGCGTCTTCCTGATCGTCACGGCGATCAAGATGCTGGTCATCAAGACCGATCATAAGGACCCGAACCACAATGTCGCCGTGCGCCTGGCGCGGCGATGGTTCCCCGTCACCGCCCGGTTCCACGGGGAGCATTTCGCCGTGCGGGCCGGGTCGCGGGCGTCCCATGAGAGCGAACGGCCCGGCGGGGCGGCCGCGTCCGACGAAATGGTGGATCGAGCCAGGCCCGGCGCGCTGCTGCTGACGCCGCTGGCCCTGGCTCTGGCCGTGATCGAATCCACCGACCTGATCTTCGCGGTGGACTCGATTCCGGCCGTTTTCGCCGTTACGGCCGACCCCTTCCTGGTCTTCACGAGCAACGTGTTCGCCATCCTCGGTCTGCGGTCGCTCTATTTCGCGCTGGCCGGGATGATGGACAAGTTCCGCTACCTCAAGGTTTCGCTGGCGCTGGTGCTGATGATCGTAGGGGGCAAGATGCTGATCGCCAAGTGGTTCGAGGCCGCCCTCGGGGGACGCTTCAACTTCTGCCTGCTGGCGGTGGTGTTCCTCGTCCTGGCCGCCGGCGTGGCGGCCTCGCTGGCCACGGACCGCCGCGAGAGGCCCCGGCCTGTGATCGAAACTGACAGGCTCTGAGCACGTCCGCAGGAGTGTTCCGGCAAGGCGGACCCGAGTCGAAATTCGAAGCACGAAATTCGAAATTCGAAACAAATCCAAAACCCAAAGCACAAATGATCAAAACGCCGGCGCTCGACGACGGCCTGTTTCAGATCTGGGATTTGCGAAAGGGATCGTTCGATGTTGATCGAGTTGGACCAGTTGGAGTCGCAGCAGGCGCATGATCTGCTGACCGGCGCGATCGTTCCCCGGCCGATCGCGTGGGTGTCCACCGTGAACCAATCCGGGGAGCACAACCTGGCGCCGTTCAGCTTCTTCACCGGCGTCGCCTGGCGGCCGGCGACGATCGCGGTCTCCATCGTCAACCGCAAGGACGGCACCGAGAAGGACACGCTCCGCAACATCCGCCAGACGAAGGAGTTCGTCGTCAATTCGGTCTCGGTGACGCAGGGGCCGCTGATGTTCAACACGGCCCAGACGCTTCCCTACGGCACGGACGAGGCGGGCCGCTGTCACGTGGAGATGGTCCCGGCCGAGCGGGTCGCGTGCCGACGAGTCAAAGACGCCAAGGTGGCCTTCGAATGCCGGCTGCTCGACGTCGTCACGGTCGGCAGCGGATCGTTCGCGGGCAATCTCGTCCTGGGCTCGGTCCTGGCCCTGCATGTCGACGACCGCATCCTCCGCGACGGCCCGGAGATCTCCTGGTCCGGCCTCGACAGCCTCGGCCGCGTCGGCGGCGCGAACCGCTTCTGCGCCGTCCGATCCGTCATCGAGATGGACGCGGAGAAACAGGGAGTCGCGTGAAAGAGGTGACCAGCTCTCCTGGCGCACGCCCGTTTTTCTCGGCGGACAGAGGAAGCAACGGACTGATCCGGAATCCGCCGCCTCGGTGCGGCGCGCCGCTGCGCGGCGGGGCGTCGGGGGTTTATCGCGTTGGAGCCACCAGCACAAGGGGTGCTTCGCACGCCCTGAAGCGAGGTGTTTGTGCAAGGTTTCGGGCGTACGGAATCTGTGCGACCGATGAGCGTGGAAACCAGGACGGTGGGCTCGGTTCGTAGTGACGCCGTAAGGCGTTCTCTTCTGGGTTTCTACGCCATACAAAACGCCGAAAAGAGAGGATATGCCCTGACGGGCACACTACAAACAGGCCACTTCGGACCTGCATTCAGCCTCGCGAGATAGAAACCGCTCTCGTTTGCCTGAATATCCTGGATCAGCCGGAAGACCCGCCCGCACACGTCGAGTCAATGCTTCCCGCTTGCCTCGCCCGATGCGTGATGCTATTATGACCGTGGCAAGAAGAAGGAGACCGGTCGCTGGATGAGCCCATGAATCGTTTTGTGATCTGCATCGACAACGAAA
>JBDKUU010000400.1:0-16482 GCA_039679525.1 Phycisphaerales bacterium
TGACTCTGTCGTTGCAGGCCGAAGTCCTGAACCCGGACTTGGTTCTGGGGACGGGCCGCACCGCGGTCATCACACAGATGACCGATAGTAAGGGCCGCGACATTGCGGTGAATTCCCCTCCATCCAACTTCCGCGACACGTACGAGGCCTTGCGATACGATCGGGACTTCCAGCGTCCGGGACCGACACCGCGATGGCGAGCCGTCACCGACGCGATTCTCCAGCGGCCGCCACGACGCCCCGGGCCGCCGCAGTTGGCTATAGCCTTGCGGCCTTGCGAGATTACCACGGAGCTTGACATGGGACTGCTCGCCCAGGCGGACGGGGAACTTCGGACCGTCAAAGGCTACTTTTATGCGCTGGCGCCCGGGTCGATCGAGAAAGTGGATGTGCCATTCGTGCCCAACAACGCCTGGGTGCGCCTGACGCCCGATCTGGAGATCCAGGTGCAGGAGGCCGTTTGCGGAAACAACTTCTATCGCTACGCAATCGAGGCCCGTCCCCAAGGAGGTTACACCCAACCTCTCATGATCGGACAGACGCCGCCTGCCCGATTCGTGGGCGCCCGGCAGTTCATCGGTGAGGACGGAAAGCCCACGCCACATCCCACCGGTTCAGGGTGGCTGCCCGTCAACGTGGCCGGGGGCGGAAGCGGCGGCGGGAGCAACATGGGTCGGATCAAAGCGATCCGCTACATCATCGCCGTCGACGCGAAGGAGTGCAGGGTCCCCTTCGAGCTTCAGCGCGTGACTTTGCCCAAGCCGTGATCCAGAGAGACCCGGGTCAGCGGAGCCTTCGGAAGGCGTCGGGGGACACGCCGAAGACCTTCTTGAATGCGCGGGAGAAGTGGAACGCGTCGCGAAAGCCGAGCTCGTACGCGACCTCTTTGACGCGGGCGTCCGGGGCCTGGAGCCGCTGGGCCGCCGCGGTCATCTTCAGACGCATCAGGTACTGGTAGGGGCTCTGGTCGTCGAATCGACGGAACAGCCGGCACAGGTAGGCGGCGTCGATGCGGCATTGGCCCGCGACCTGGTCGAGGCTGCGAATTCCCAGGCAGTTCTTGCGGATGAAATCCCGGCACGTCTGGTACGTGGAGAATGCGGCGGTCGTGTGGGCCTCTTGCGTCGCGGCGGTCTCGGCAATCTTCAGGACCAACTGCTGGAGGATCGTCGCGCACAACAGGGGACTGTATCGGCTGTCGTTCTCGCCGTTGCCGATGAGATCATCGAAGATCCGCAGGATCACTTCGGGCGACGCGACTTGGGTCGCGGTGCCGGGCGCCAAGCTGTATCGGCACAGGAGTTTGCGGGCGTCAGGGCCCTTGAAGTCCACGAAATACTTCACGAGGGGAGTCTCCGCGTCGGTGGTGATCAGATGTGGAAGGCCCGGCCCATAAGAGAAGACTTTGCCGGGCGACAGGACGTGCTCGCGGCCGGCAAGAGTGAGAGCCCCTCGGCCGCGGGCGACG
The DNA here is from genome assembly GCA_039679525.1 of Phycisphaerales bacterium. GTDB lineage: Bacteria > Planctomycetota > Phycisphaerae > Sedimentisphaerales > Anaerobacaceae > PLanc-01. The sequence goes on from JBDKUU010000400.1 coordinate 1,469, forward strand.
AATTCGATTGAATGGAATGGGAAGTCCGGGCGGTCGATCTGATACCCCGGCCGGCAGTGCTCGCAGCCGCCGCAAACGACGGTCACGGGCTGGCGCGTACGGCCGGTGGTGTCGAGGTAGAACCGTCGGGCCTCGGATACCTGCGTCGAGAAGAACTCGGGCTGGCCGCCTGTCGCTGGAGCCTCACGTCGCATCGTCGCCCTCGAAGTCAAGAATAGTCATGCAATAGACAACAATTGCTATTATACACGTGCTTGTTAGGCATTATACTCTGTAGGGCGTATTTGAACAGAGTCAATAACGGGCAGGTGCAAGGATCTGCGGAAAGGACGACTATGGCTGCGAAGAAGAACCCCAAAGCGGTTGACGTACTCGCGAAGGACGATCTGATCGTGATCGGCGGGGCCGGCGGATTCATCGGCGGCTCGGTGGCAAGGCGTTTTCACGACCAGGGCTTCACCCGAATTCGGGCGGTTGACAAGAAGCCTCTGCCGGAGTGGTATCAGCGGACGCCCGGCGTCGAGTGCCTGTGCATGGACCTCAGCCAGGAGAAGAATTGCAGGCGCGCCTGCGAAGGGGCGGCCGAGGTCTACAACCTCGCGGCCGACATGGGCGGCATGGGCTTCATCGAGCGGTTCCGCATCGAGTGCCTCCGCAGCATTTTGATCAATACGCACATGATCGAGTCGGCGTGGCGCGCCGGGGCCAAGCGGTACTTCTTCTCGTCCTCCGCCTGTGCGTACAACGTCGAGCTTCAGAAGAACCCCGACGTGCGGGCCCTCAAGGAGTCGGACGCCTATCCGGCCATGGCCGAACGCGGGTACGGCTGGGAGAAGCTCATGAGCGAGATGTTCTGCCAGGAGTACTGGGCCGAGCGGGGCTTCGAGACGCACATCGCGCGATTCCACAACGTCTACGGCCCCTGGGGCACCTGGGACGGCGGCCGCGAGAAGGCGCCTGCCGCGATCTGCCGCAAGGTGATCGAGGCCAAGGACACCGGCCAGACGGACATCACGATCTGGGGCGACGGCCACCAGACCCGCAGCTTCATGTACATCGACGATTGCGTCGAAGGCATCGACATGATCACCCACTGCGACAAGCTGATCGCCACGCCGATCAACCTCGGGTCGGACTTCCTGGTCTCGATCAACGAGCTGGTCACGCTGGCCGAGGGCGTCGGCGGGATCAAGCTCAATCGCAAGTACGACCTCAACGCGCCCAAGGGCGTCGGCGGCCGCAACAGCGACAACACGTTCATCCAGCAGGTCCTGGGCTGGGCGCCGAGCACGGCGCTCAAGGACGGCCTGGCGAAGACGTACGCCTGGATCGAGAAGCAGTACAACGACCGCAAGTCCGGCAAACGAACGGTGAGTTGAAGCAATAGGACGAATGAGACCTATGGGACGGATGGGACCAAGACCAGCGATTACTGACGTCCTCGGCGGATTGCCATATCGGCTTGCGCTGGCCGGCGGGTGGATCGATCAGCCGTTCGTTTCGAAGCTCAATCCCTCGCCGCCGGGCTCGATGGTGGTCGTGTGCGTGGAGCCGGAGTTCTGGTTCATGGAGCGGGCCGGCATCTGCATCGGCACCCGCAACATCGCGATGCGGCTCTGGAACGGCCGACTGCCCGACCGCGATCCGGACCGGCTGGTGCAGGAACTCTATGAAGAGGAGAACCGGGGCAAGGCCGAGCCCTCGGGCTCGCAGGACATGATCGGCCTGGTCTATCCCGGCGTCAATCGCCTCGACTACGACTTCACGCATCGCGGCGGCGTCTTCCCCCGGCACATCGAGTCCAACAACGATCCCCAGGTCGCCCGATGGCTGGAGAAGGTGATTCACATACTCCCGGTGAATCAGCGGCCGGAGGGCTACAGTCCGCTGGAGATCAAGAACCTCGATTCCGCGTGGATCGGCCGGCTGGGCCGCTCGGGCGGCGCGTGCTACGACGCCATCGTCGCCCGGGACATCGCCGCCCTGGGTGAATCGATGAACGAGTGCATGCGATGCTGGGAGGCCATCCTGCCCGGCACGGTCCGCCACCGGACGATCCAGATCGACCTGCCGGCCCTGTTGACGCACTATCAATCGCAGTACCCGGGCGCGATGTACTCCGGCTGCGGCGGCGGATACCTCTACGTGGTCTCCGAGAAGCCCGTGCCGGGCGCGTTCCGAGTCAAAGTGAGAGCGGCGAAATCATGACCGACACTGCCAGGCATGTCGTAGTCTCCGGCGGATTCGACGACATCCGCTGCGAGGATATCCGCTTTCTTCACGAGGCCTCTCGCCTGGGCCCGCTGCACGTCCTGCTCTGGAGCGACGACTGCCTGCGGGCGACCACGGGCCGGGACCCGAAGTTCCCCGAGTCCGAGCGGATGTACTTTCTCCAGGCCGTGCGTTACGTCCACTGCATCCACCTCATCCGAAAAACGGCCGATGGCCACTCGCTGCCGGCGGTCGCCGTGCCGCAGCCGTGGACGTGGGTCGTTCACCCACAGGACGACAGCCCCGGCAAGCGATCGTTCTGCGGCGCGTGCGGCCTGGAGTACCGTGTCCTGTCGGAGAAGGACCTGGCGGGTTTTCCCGACGATCCGCCCCGTGCGAGTGACTCGTCGGACCGCAAGAAGGTGATCGTGACCGGCTGCTACGACTGGTTCCATTCCGGCCACGTGCGATTCTTCGAGGAGGTCTCCGAGCTGGGCGACCTCTACGCAATCGTCGGCCACGACGCGAACATCCGCCTGCTCAAGGGCGAGGGCCATCCGATGTTCAACCAGGATCAGCGTCGCTACATCGTCGGCTCGATCCGATACGTCGCGCAGGCCCTCGTCTCCACGGGTCACGGCTGGCTCGACGCGAAGCCCGAGATCCAGCGGATCCGCCCGGACATGTACGCAGTCAACGAGGACGGCGACAAGCCCGAGAAACGCGACTACTGCGAAAAGCACGGCATCGAATACGTCGTCCTCAAACGCCTGCCCAAACCCGGCCTCCCTCGTCGCCAAAGCACCAACCTTCGCGGCTTCTAGTCGACAGTCTCTCACGCGTGTCCTGTTGCGCAGGCAACGTCCCCGCAATTCCATAGAGAACCGGGAATTTGCGGGGATTTGACTTGACAGCCCTCGCAACGCAGCGATATCGTGACTATTGGAAAAGCGTGGAGGGTCGGGCCGATCGATGTATCGGCGCGGCCGCAGGAAAAGCGATAACAAGCTCTGAGAATGCCCGGAGTGCGTCTCCGAGAGAGGGAGAACTGCATGTCGGTTCCTGCAGTTGCTTTCGGCACGCGCGGCAGGCTCTTGTGGTCCCGGGGCCCGCCGCCGAGGTCATGAATCATTCCCCTGTGAAGGAAAAGGATCCGGCTGCGCGCCGCCGTCACATGCATCCTTCGGATTGGTTCCCCGCGGATGCCGGACCGCAGACGTGAAAGCAGCCGGATCGCGAAAGACAACTCTCTCATCACGACGCCAACATGCGCGCCCTGCGAGATGAGCACGTCGAGAGTCTGGTCTCTCGACGGTGCGGAAGGAGATTCTATCATGTCGGAGCGACAACGTCAACTATCGGATTTCGTCCTCGTGTCTGTCCTGCTCGCTGCCCTCGGTCTGGTCGTCCCGGCGTTCGCCGGCGGTCCGATCTTCGTCAGTCCGGGCGGGGCCTACAATGGAGTCGTCGGAGAGCCCGTCCAGATGAACGCGGGCGCAACCAAGAATGGAGACGACGGGGAGATTCTGGGCTACTACTGGGACTGGTTTGGAGACGGAATGTGCGAGTGCGTCACGCTGCCGAAGTGCAGCTACACCTGGCACTCGGCCTATACGGGCACGCTCGTTCTGAACGTGTGGGATGACCACAACGACCTCGGCGTGGGCGAATGCCCCGTCATGGTGACCGGCCCGCAGAACATTCTCACCGCCACGCTGGCGTCGACCGCCAATCTGCACGTGTTCGGACCTCGCAACTACCACACGGGACTGTCCTCGATCAGCGGCCAGATGAAGACGCAGTTGCCGGGTTCGTCGTTCGTGACGCTCGACGACGGGGTTACGCAGGTCGTCGCCTGGCCGCTCTACATCGCCGGAACGTACCGCGTCCAGGCCGTCGGGACCGCCGATGGGCCGTTCGAGCTGACGGTTTCCGCGGCCCAGGATGGAACGCAGGTCGCCGAAAAAACAGTCAGCGGCCGGATCTGCAAGGGAGAGACCGTCACCGTGAGCGTGACCGGGTCCTGCACGAAAGGGCAGTTGCAGGTGGCGTTCGACGCGCCCGTCTACAGCCCGGGGATCGTGATCGAACCGAGCGAGATCAAGCTGGTGGTCGAGGCGGGCAAGACGTACGAAGTGCCGCTGGCGGTTCGCGAGCCGTACGGCAAGAACTCGCTGTCCGCGGTAACCTTCAGCAATGAGGACATCGCGGGTCCGGTGAACAAGGTCAGAGCCGGCGAGGTCGGGTTCTTGCCCGGGACAATCGATCTTGCGCCGGGCGGCCAGGATGTCGTCGTCGCGACGATCCCGGTGCCGCAGGCGTTTCTGGGCAAGGCGACCGGCCGGATCGTCGCGCGCAGCGCGAACGGCGCCGTCGGAGTCGTCAACGTGACGATCGCAACCGCCGGGACCTGCCCGCCCCACTGCAACGGGATCGGACCGATCAAGGGCGTCGTGGGCGCTGCGGTCACGTTCGACGCGAGCAATTCCTACGACCCGGACGGCCGGATCGAGCACTACTGCTGGGACTGGGACGGGGACGGCAGTTTCGAATGGACGGACCGGCCGGTCATCACCCACACGTGGAGCGCCCCGTTCGCCGGCAAAGTGCGGCTGCTCGTCTTCGACAATGACGACGAGTGTGCCGACACCCTTATCGACGTGACCATCACAAATCCATAGGAGATGTCTGCGGCGTTTTCATACCTTGCGAAAAGGGTCGCTCTCCGGGGCGGCCCTTTTCCTTCTCCTATCGCAGTACATGCGGATGGACACGCAACCCCGGACTGTCATGTCCCTTCCGATTCATGATCGTCTGTCTTTTCCGAGAGTGGTCCTTCGCGAACTTCGCGGCAGTTGTAGCACGCGCTGCGAGCGCCGTCGAGATTGTACCAGGCATGCGTCCAGCCCTGGGCATCGCAGGAATCCACTCGGTCACGAGACCACTGCGTTTTGATGAAGATTTCCGGGTCGGCCGTGGAGACGATCATCTCGTGCGCCACTTCAACGGGCTTCTTGCCCGGAGGGGCGTCGAGTTCGAAGATCTCGTATTTCTCCAGGAACTGGATGTCCTCGTCGGCATAGTCCCGGCACTCTTCGAGCAGAGTTCTCTCTGCCGACTCGCGGTCCGTCGCGGCACATAGCGTTGTCCGGTATTCGTATTTCGGAACACAGCCTTCGAAGGGGAGCACGTGCCGAAATAAGCCCGTCAACGCAAACCACTTCAGGTCGTGGAGTTGTTCGCCTTTGTCCGGCATGGATCCCTCCGTTATGGTTTCCGTTATCTCGCGTCGTATCCCTCGTCCGCCGGCAGGTCCTTGCTCGAGGCCGCCTGCTTGGAGAGGGTGTCGCAGACCTCGTTGTACTGGTGGCCGGCGTGGCCCTTGATCCAGACGAACTTCACCGCGTGGCGCTCGCAGGCCGTCAGCAGCCGCTCCCAGAGATCGGGGTTCACCGCCTCGTCCGTCTTGTTGCGCCGCCAGCCGTTGGCCTTCCACCGCCGCACCCAGCCCAGGCTCATCGCGTCGACGAGATACTTGGAGTCGCTGTAGAGCGTGACCGAGCAGGAGTCCTTGAGGGCCTCCAGGCCCACGATGGCCCCCATGATTTCCATGCGGTTGTTGGTCGTCAGCCGAAAGCCGCCGGAGAGCCGCTTCTCGTGCGCGCCGTAGCGCAGCACGACGCCATAGCCGCCGGGCCCGGGATTGCCCAGACATCCGCCATCCGTGTAGATATTGACGTTCTTCTTTTGGTCTTCCATGATCGCGGCATTCTGTCGCCCCGCGGACCTGTCGTCAATCGACTTCTTTGCCAAATGGAAAAAGCCGGGCACGAGCCCGGCTTTCTATTATGATTTGACATCGTATTAACCTATTTCGGCAGATTCGCCGCGTCGATGTCCATCGTGTGCAGATCGGCGTACACGATCCGCCAGGTGGGCGAGCCCGCCGGTTGGTACCAGAAGACCGGCGTGGCGGGGTCGCCGAAGCAGACGTTCTGCCCGGCGTATCGCCACGTGCCCGCGGGCAGGCCGGCGACGAACAGCATGCCTCGGTACATGATGCCCTGCTGCCTGGCGGCGTCATATCCCGGCGGGCAGGGGCCGACGAATTTGCCTTCTCCGGCCATCTGGAATGTGATCTTCGCCAACTCCGCCCCCGCCACCAGCGGCGGGAACGTTGCGTCTTTCGTCCAGACCGACCAGAAGCGGAGGAACTCGACAAGGTCTTGTTCCCTGACCGTGGAGGCGTCGGCGTCGGCCTTCATCTCGATTGGCGTATACCCTTGGGGCGGCGTCAGGCTGAAAAGCGAATCGTCCAACGCGACGTCGAGCTGAAAATCGCTCATGATCGTGTTCATCCCGGGGGCGTTGGCGAATTCCAGCTCCACACGAATCAGCTCGCCGGTCCCCGGGTCGATCCAAACGGTCGTCTGAGCGTCGTCGCCGTGCACACGGAAGCCGTCGAGCTCCCGGCCGTCGATCTGCTTGCGGCCCAGCGTCTCGTCCGCCTGGGCGGGCAGGGCTCGGAGTCGCTCGGTCGTGACCCACGGGTCGCTCCCCGCGTTCGTCGGCAGATTGTCGGCCTTGATCTGGAGGTAGTTCTTTGTGACCGGAATGAGGCTGATCCCTTCCATCCCATTTTGCGTGGTCTGCGCGACGGTGACGAAGCCGTCGGCCGTGGCGATGCGAACGCTGCCGGGTTCCTTGAATGCGACATTCATCCGCACCGTGGGCATCTCCTTCTGACCGGTCATCGTGACCATGTTGAACATCAGCGTGCCGGCTCCGTGCAGCCGGTCCACGGCCTGGGCGTAGGCGTTGCCGCTCCCGCCGCCCGAAAACAGGCTCCAGCCCCCAATCACGGCCAGGGCGACCACGGCCGCCACGGCCCATTTCATCATTCGATGGTTCATGATCGTTCTCCTGAAAAACGCCGCCCGCGATGTCGTGGCGCGGCGCATTTGACTCTGATCGTTCTTTTCGGCAGTCAGCAGAACCTCGCGGTTCGCCGACTCCACGTCGTTGCCATCCTCCGGCGCTGCGCTCATGCGGTCGGCGCAGTCGAGCAACGTTTGCAGCCGCCCGACGGCCTTGGCGCATGGCTCGCACTCCCGGAGGTGTGCTTGGATCTCACGAGCTTGTTCCGCAGGCAACTCGCCAAGCACGAACTGAACGAGCTGCTCTTGGGTCACTTTGTGAGGAATCATGATTCACCTTCATCGGTCCAGGTACTCGTGCAACTCTTCGGCCAGCTTCAGCACGGCGCGGTGCAGATGGACGCGCACGGTCGGCTCCGAGCAGCCCAGGAGCTTCGCGACCTCGGCGGTCTCCCGCTTCTCGATGCGGGACAGGATGAACGCATCCGCCTGTCGTCGGGGCAGCCGGGCCAGGGCCGCAGCCAGCTTCTGCTCGAGTTCATCGGCCTGCATGTCGTCGCCGGGCTCGTTTGTAGTGACGCCGTGAGGCGTTATCTTCTCTTCGTATTGTGCAGAGGGAAGATATGCCCTTGCGGGCACACTACAAGCGCGTCTGCGGGCGAGTTCCAGGGCCTTCCGGACGGTCGCGCGGTACAGGTACGCCGGCCAATTCACGCTGCCGTTGTACCTGTGCCAGCGTCGCCAGATCGCCAGGAACACCTCCTGATGCACGTCATGCGCCAGGTTCGCGTCGCGCAGGACGCGCGCCGCCGTGCCCAGCACCTGCCGGCCGTGCTCGTTCACCAGGTTTTCAAAACTCTTGTCTGACACTCTTGCACCATCCGGCGCCGGATATGTTTTCCGATCCGCCTTGTCCGCGTCTGCATGGACATGACGGACCAGATAACACATTGCTCGGTCGCATGCAACCTGAGATCTCTACCCCGATAGAGGGGGGCTGCCCGGTCGGCGTTTACACGGAACCGCGCCGGCGAGGCGGCATTTGCCCGATAGGAATCGGGCGATTTGCCTATCAGGAATGATACGCCGGGATTCTACGATTGACCCACAAACCCGTTCCGGTGGTCGCGCACAACGAAATCGAAGGAGAACGGACATGAGACGAAAAAAAACGCTCACCCCATTCATCCTGACGAGTATCGTCGTCGGCATGGGATCGGCCGTGCTGGTTGTTCACGCCCAACAGGCAGTGAATCAGCCCCCATCCAGCTACATGCCGGTAGTGGCCAAAGAATCGTTCGAACAGACGATGGCCCGCATGTCGGACGCCAAACCCGAGATCATGAAGCGTCAGATGGACCTGCTGAACGAACGGTACGACCTGTCGGACCGGCCGGCCCAGGGCGTGACCATGTCGCGCGGCAAGTCTGTTCAGGAGGGCGTTCGCGTCAGGCTTGACCAAGGGGGCACCTGGCAACAGCTCGCGTCGATGAGTCCGGATCAGATCCGAGAAAGGAATCTCTGGCCTGGGGGATTCTATCCGCTGCCGCATCCGAATCACCCCGAGGGCGGGATGGTCTTTCCGAAGTCGCACATCGACGAGCTCAAGAAACAGACCGGCCGCGACTTGACGCGATTCGACCTGGATCTCGACCTGCCGGACCACTTGATGCCCGACTTCCCGCCGGCGATCTTCCTGACGACCCGTCCCGACCTCGGCGACGTGTCCCAGGGCAAGCTGGTCACCAGCGACAACTTCCACGAGCTGTTCAACGGCATCCTGAATCCCAAGCAGCTCGAAGGCCTTCGGCTGCTGGTCACGCCGTTCCCCCAGCAGCAATTCAACGCGACGGAAGACCGCCGCTCCGCCCGCCCGAGCCTGGGCGTCACGTGCTTCGACTGCCACACGAACGGGCACACCAACGGCACGACGCACCTCGTGGGCGACATTCGCCCGCAGGAGTTCCGCCATCGGCTCGACACTCCGTCGCTTCGCGGCGTGAACATCCAGCGGCTCTTCGGCTCGCAGCGCGCTCTCAAGACCGTAGAAGACTTCACGGAATTCGAGCAGCGGGCCGCGTACTTCGACGGCGATCCGGTGATCGCCACGAAGAAGGGCGTCAACGTCCTGGAGCGAGCCAGCCAGGTGCACTTCATGAGCGAGTTCATGGCGATCCTGGATTTTCCGCCGGCCCCCAAGCTGAACCTCTACGGCCGACTCGACCCGGCGAAGGCGACGAAGCAGGAGATGCTCGGTCAGGACGTGTTCTTCGGCAAGGCCCAGTGCGCCGAATGTCACGAGGCTCCCTACTACACAGACAACCTCATGCACAATCTCCAGGCCGAGCGATTCTTCAAGCCCAAAATGATCAACGGAATGATGGCCTCGGCCGACGGCCCCATCAAGACCTTTCCCCTGCGGGGCATCAAGGACACCCCGCCGTACCTGCACGACGGCCGACTGCTGACGCTCGACGACGTGGTCGAGTACTTCAACCTCATCCAGGGTCTGAAGCTGACGAACGACGAGAAGCAGGCGCTCGTCGCATTCATGCGGGCCCTGTGACACCAAACGCTGGTGGCATCGACATGTAGGGTGGGCTCTTAGCCCACGCGTGGGACAATCGATGCGCTTTACGCGTGGGCAAAGCGCCCACCCTACAGACTCCCTCAATTGTCATCCTCGCAAGAGTGGGAAGCCGTCTGGCGGTCCTGCCGAAGAAAATGCTCCCCCGACTGGAAATAATCCCCGGACCCGGCCGACTAATAGTACGAATCGTACTAGTGGAGATCACGGCATGAAGAAGGAAACCGGGTTATCGACGTTGTCGCTGGCGATTCTGGGCATCATCCGCCAGCAGCCGCAGACGGGTTACGACATCCGCAAGCTCTTCTCGACCACGCCGCTGGGGCATTTCAGCAACAGTCCCGGGGCGATCTACCCGGCCCTGAAACGGATCGACGAGGCCGGCTGGATTCGGGGCAGGACCCGGGAAGGCAAGACCCGCGAACGAGTGGTCTACGAGATCACTGCGCGAGGGTTGGGCGTCCTCACGAGACACCTCTCGCAGCCGGTCACGCAGGACGACATCCTCTGGCGGATGGACGACCTGATGCTGCGATTTGCATTCATGGACCCGGTGATCGGCCGCGAGGCGACGCTGAGGTTCCTGCGGGAGTTGGCGGCTCAGATCGACGCCCACGTCGCGGACCTGCGTCGCTACCTCGACGGCGTGCGGGATGTCATGCCTGCGTGCGGCCGCCTGGCGATGGAAAGCGGCGTCGAAAGCTACGAGACGAATGTCCGATGGGCCCGACGGGCGATTGAAGAACTACAACGCGACTGAAGAAGACGAAAGGCAAGACCATGACTGCGATGCGAATACTCAGATCGATGGCCGACAACTCGTGGCGACTCGGCTTGTGCGCTGCGGCGAGTGTCGTGGGAGCGGGGTTCGGCGGGGCTCTCATTGCCGCGTTGGGGATGCCTGTGCCGGAGTCGCCGGGACAGGCCGGGCCGCAGATGACGGGTCTGCTCCTGTTCGTCGCCAGCCTCGTCCTGGCGGCCGGGCTGATTCCTCTGGCCCGTCGGCTTGCTGGACCGTGCTGGCTGCGATGGCTGACGCTCGCGGCCCTGTGCTACGTGTGCCTCGGCCTCGCCTCGCCGCTGGAAGGGGCGATCTTCACGAAGCTGGGCGGCATGGAATCGATCCCCGTTCTGTTCCTTCCGCTGTGCCTGCTGTTCGCGGCCGCCGTGACGGCGCTGTTCAAACCCGTTCACGCGGACGCCTCGTCTCTGACGACGGCCCGGCAGTTCTTCCGCACCAGGACCCCGCGCCAGTGGGCGAAGCGTTTCGTCGCAGCGACCGTTGCCTTTCCCGTCGTCTACTGGACTTTCGGCCTGATGGTCGCCCCCTTCGTCATGGCCTACTATCGAGAGGGTCAGTTCGCCTTGTCCGTCCCGAGCCCGGGCGTGATCGTCCTGACCCAATTCGCGAGAGGCCTGCTCTTTCTCGCGGCGAGCGTGCCCATCTTGATTCTGTGGTCGGGTTCACGGCGGCAACTGGTCCTGGCGTTGGGCCTGGCCTTCACCATGCTCGTGGGTCTCTTCGGCATGATCCAGAGCTATTGGCTCGCGCCCACTCTTCAGATCCTCCACAACACGGAGATCTTCGCCGACTCGATGGTCTACGCTTTGGCCGTCACTCTGCTGCTCGCACGAAAAGACCGGAGAGAAACGGAACCGTTGTATAGTGGCCCTGCGACTTGTCTGGCACAGTCCATCATCGTCAAGTAATGCACAACGATCATTCGGGAGAAAAGCACATGAGAACGCATCGTATTTCAGCCATCGCGACAGTATCGGCAGTCATCACGTCGCTCTGCCTCGGAGCCGGCGAGGCAAAGCGTCCTGACGATTCGATTCTGCGGGGGAGCTTCGACCTGGCCGCTCCCCGCTCGCGTGACCCGCAAACGTACGAAATGGAGACCCGCGTGATCACGTACGCTCTGGACGGCAAACGTGTGAACACGGATGTCTTGAAGCTTCAGCTCACTTGTGCTCCGGCCAAGGCAGAAAGCAGCCATCCGGATCTGTACACATGCACGCGGTTTGCCGTGCAGTTCGGAGCCAACGCAGAAGTCGAGATTCCCGCGATGGCAGGCTGGAGCTACCGGTTCAAACACACCGACACGGGCAAAGACGAGAAGGGGCAGGTCTTCGGCATCGACCACGCCCAGTTCGAGAAACTCGTCGACGCCAACGGCAAGCCGCTGCCGATCGACAAGGCCTACTTCGTCTACAACGCGTTCATCGACTTCCACGCGTTCTGCAATGTGTTCGCGGAGCCCGCGGCCGGGGGCAAGGGCATCCAGGACCTGAAGCGCATCGGCGACAAGATCGTGCACGCCGCCGCCTTCACCGAGGCGCCCGTGAACCTGGGAGCCGGCATCAAAGAGGGCTCGACCTTCAAGAACGGCGAAGTCACCTTGGAGTTCAAGGGCCTGAGCCTCGTGGACGGTAGTGCATGCGCCGTGATGGCGTACGACTCCGGCCAAAGCTCCTTCCAGATGCTGATGACTCCCATGCCCAGCATGGAAGTCCGCTCGGTCGGCAGCTCGCACTACAAGGGCGACATCCACATCGACCTGGCGACCCGCTGGGTTCGCAAGGCGACGATGGACGAGCTGGTCGTCACCGAGAGCACCGTCCCGATGCTGACCAACAAGGTCAATTTGGTGATCGAGCGAAACCTTACGATCCGCAATGTCGGCGACAAGCCCAAGAACTGAATCATCGGGTGGCAGCGACAAACGCAGTTTGTCGATGGTGTCTCGCGGACGAACGATCAGCCGTCGACAAACTCCGAAGACTCCCCTTGTCGCTGCCATCCGACGCGGGCCTGTGGTCAGCCCGATCGTTCGATGAGTGTGTCGCTTTGAGGCCTCCGGCAATAGGGGTGCTCCGCACGCCCTCAAGCGAGCGTTTCGCCCGCGTATCATGCTGGAGGCCCAAATGCGATAAACTCACGCCGTTCAACGGCGGACTCCGGATCAGTCCGCTCCTTCCTCTTTTGGGGCCGGGGGGCGCATGCCAAAGACTTGGGTCATGTGCTTCACTTGCGCGATTCGACAATCGGACGCCCATAGACCTCCACTTCGACGTAGTGGTTCGTGTCGCTGGTCGTGTTGCCGTTGCTGTAGAGGCGGACGTAGCGGCCGGGCAGGCCTCTGGCGTCGAAGATCTCGCCGAAGTGGGTGTCGACGTAGTGCAGACCCTCGCCCACGCCCAGGCCCGCGGAGTTGTCCATGTCGTTGTTGAAGATCGTCTTGACGTCGGTGATGAAGTCCGGATCGTTCGAGATCTGGACGATCACGTCGAAGTAGACCCGCGGCTGCTTGTGATAGTGCCACACCCTGACGCCGTAGATCTCATACTGAGCCTGCAGGTCGATCGTGACGTGCTGCAGCAGCGGTCCCAATTCCACGAAGCTCCCGTCGGCCGCCTCCTTGTCGCCGTCGGTGATCATCTCCAACTCCCCGGTGATCGGTTCTCTGTCGCTGGACGAGACCGGCTTGCCGAGGGCGACGTTCTTCGTTCCCGCCGGGGCCAGGAAAGGCGGGCCCGCCTCCAATTGCACAGGCTTGGTGCGTGGAGCCCGGCAGTCCTCCTTCGTTCCCTGGAATACGGGCTTCGGGAATTCCACCTCGACCGGCACGAGCCTGGAAGTCGAGGCTGTCATCGGGGCGGCGGGGGAGTCCGCGACACGCGGGGACGCGGCAGACTCGTCCTTCTTCACGACTCTGACAAGGCGAAAACCATTGTTGTAGTGGCTGGCCGAGGGCGGCGTGCCCATGCGGCAGCCCGAGGCCAGCCAGCCGGGCGGATTGCCGAAGGAGCCGCCGCGGGAGACCACGTCGGTCGGGCCGTCCACGTTCCACCGGGGCCCGCCGTCGGCCGGCGCGCCGTCGTAGCCGAGGGCGAAGAAATCCAGGCACCATTCCCAGACGTTGCCGTGCATGTCGTAGAGGCCCCAGGCGTTCGGCTGCTTCTTTGCGACCGGGTGCGGACAGCCCCACGAGTTGTGCTGAGACCAGCCCATCTCGCCGATCTCGCCGGCGTAAAGCCCTGTGGTTCCCGCGCGACAGGCGTACTCCCACTCGGCCTCGCTGGGCAGGCGAATCTCCTGGCCGCTCTCGACGGACAGCCAGCGACAGAACGCCATCGCGTCGTACCAACTGATCAACGTCGCAGGGCAGTCGCCCGACTCTTCGGCGGTCGCACGGCTCCAGTCGAGGTTGTCTTCGCATTCCCAATCCTGCGTTCCGCGGCGCAACCAGCCGTAGCCTTCCTTCTGGCCGTCGGTCGCGTAGTCGGTCGCCTCGATGAAGGCGCGGAACTGGGCGGTCGTGACCTCGGTTACGCCCATCTCGAACTCGTATCCGATGCTCACCTTGTGTGAGGGCTTCTCGATCTCGCCTGTGCCGCCCATCACAAAGTCACCAGCGGGAATCCAGGCGAATTCGAATCGCACGCCGTGGACGGTCAGGATCGTTCGCCCTGTCTGCTCGTCGCGGGTGCATTCGACATCGCTTCGCTTCTCCTGGCGGACCGCAGGAGAGGGCGTTGCGCTGGCGGGGTCGCCTGTGGATACGACGATCCGAAATCCCGTGTCCGGCCTGGCGAAGTTCTGGAGGCGGCGCCAGCGATAAGAAAGGGAAAGCTGTCGAGCCGGACCGGACCAGGACCCGCCGCGGAGGACGTAACGCCATGCGGGCTGCGGCAACGCGGGGTCGTTCGTCCACGCGATGCCATCATCGAGAGCGCCGTCGTAATCTGCTCGATAGACGTCGAGGCACCATTCCCAGGCGTTGCCCTGCATATCACAAAGGCCCCAGGCATTCGCCTTCCTGGAACCGACCGGACGCGCGCCGGTGGCGTTCTCCTCGTACCATGCCGCATCGTCTACGCTGGCCGACGCATCGTCCTGCCTGCCCGCGCGGGCGGCATATTCCCACTCGGCCTCGGTCGGCAGGCGCACGTCCCGGCCGGTTCGCTCGCTCAACCACCGGCAGAACGCCGTCGCGTCTCTGTGGCTGACGACGACGGCCGGATGATCGTCGGTTGAACTGAAATCCGGGTGACGCCAGTCGAGGCCGCGTTGATGCGAATGCAGGCCGGGCAGCGGGCACGTGTACGCCCAGCCCGCCTTCTCGGCATCGGTCACGTAGCCGGTCGCCTCAACGAACGCCCGGAACTGGCGGACCGTGACCTCGGTTGTGCCTATGCAGAAATCATGGCCGATGCGGACCTCATGGACCGGCCGCTCGTCACAGTCGCCCGACGAGGAGCCCATCAGGAATCGGCCCGCCGGGACGCATACGAGCTCGAACGCGACATCACCGGCCTTGAGAGTGGCAAGCTCG
>JBDKUU010000401.1:0-2125 GCA_039679525.1 Phycisphaerales bacterium
CCGTGCCGCTGTTCGGGGCGCACGTGGAGACGCGCATGCCCTTGAGCTGCATCACGTTCGTGAGGCCCGTTGCGCTCGTGGTCACGATATGGAGCGGCTGCTCGTAAAAACCGAGGACCATGCGGACGTTGTGCTTGCCCGCAAGTCCGGGCACCTTGCCCTCGTTGGCCCACACGACATGGTAGTCGTAGGCGAAGGCCAGTCCGGCCTTGCCGGCCGTCAGCAGTTTCAGGTTGTCGATCGCGGCCGTGGTGGCCTCGGAGGACGCCTCGGTGTTGGGGACGTACTTGCCGACGATGCCGCCGATGGCCCCTCCCAGGGGATACCAGACGCCGCCCGTCCCGCCGGTGACGATGCTGAAGGACATTTTGGACTGGGCGTTGGCTCCCGTCGCCATGAAGAACGATACGGCAAGGACAAGCGCCAGCCCCGCAACGGTTTTGAATCCTCGAATGTTCATGACCCACCTCCTTGAATGGTTAAGTAATGATGCCGTTATCTCAAGAACCCTGCTTCCGTCTCCGCCAAACGGACCGCGATCGTGTCGGGCCGTCCGGGCTTAGAACCTTTCCCTGCCGCGTTCAAACCGGGGCCTTGCCCGGCTGGACGAGGCCCGTCACCCGCAGGTGATGCAGAATCATCAGAATACCGGCTGCCAGCGGAACTATTCCCGGCAAGGACCAGCCGATGGGGGCAATCACCATACCTATGGCCGCGACGATCAGGAGCACCCGTTCGACCATGGGAAACTTGGCGCGCATATAGCCGATGATTCCCAGGGAGAGAAAGAAGAGGGAGGTGAGGCTGGTCACCAGGGCCATGATGAAATCTGGCCAGTTGCCCCCCACGATCAGGAGGCTGTAACCGACCGTGGAAGCCGAAAAGTAGAAGGGAACCAGGAAGGCGGGCAGGGAGTATTTCCACGCCTGCATCATCGAGCCAAAGGGATTTCCCCCCGTGACAGCCGCCGCCGCGCAGGGTGAGAGCCCCACCGGCGGGGAGACTTCGGAAAGGACGGCGAAGTAGAAGGCCAAAAGGTGGGCCACGTGCATCGGGATGCCGATCTTGACCAGGGCGGGGGCGACCATGACGACGGTCATGATGTAGGTCGCCGTGATCGGCAGGGAAAGGCCGATCAGCATCGAGGCCAGAAGGGCCAGGACCAGAGCGGCCAGCACCGATCCGCCGCTCAGGGACATGATGATGGCCGAGATCTTGAGGCCCAGGCCCGTCAGGGTGAAGGTTCCGACGATCAGACCCGCTGCTGCCAGGAGCACGGCGACGGGCAGCATGTTTTTGGCCCCCTCGATCATGGCGATGATGATCTTCCTGGGGGTCAGCCACTCATTATGGTCCCGGCTCAGGAAACTCGTCAGAATGGTTGTCGCGATGGCGCCCAGCGCCGCATATTCGGGCGACTTGTTCCAGATGACCAGAAGGGCCACCAGGACGACAATCGACAGCAGGTGATACCCCTTGGTCAGCATCACGGTCCGAACGGGCTGCGCCTTGGTTTCCGGCGGGGCAAAGACATGCTTGCGGGCCTCCAGCTCCACCATGAACAGCGTGCCGACGTAGTAGAGGATGGTGGGAACGGTCACCATGACCACCACGTCCCAGAAGGAGACACCCATGAACTGCATGATCAGAAAGGCCGCGGCCCCCATCAGCGGCGGGGAGAGGACGGCCCCGATCCCGCCGGTGGCGATCAGCCCTGCGGCCATGTTCGGCGTGTAGCCCGCCTTCTGGAGGATCGGCCACATGATCGGCGTGACCGACATGGTGGTCGCAACCCCGCTTCCCTGCGGCCCGCCCAGGAGCGCCGAGGTGATGATCGCGCCCCGGCCGGCGCTCGCCGACTGCCGCCCCATCGTCGCCAGGGAGAGATCCAGCCAGAAGCCGCCGGCGCCCGCCACGTCCATGAAGGTGCCGTAGACGACGAAGAGCATCACGAAGGAGGCGCTCACCGAAAGCGGCACGCCGAAGATCCCCTCCAGCGTCATGTACATGTGGCCGACGATCCGGTCGAGGTCGTAGCTTTTGTGGGAGATGATATCGGGGAAGTAATTCCCGAAGTACATGTAGAGCAGGAACCCCACGACGACCAGGGTGAAGGTGTTGTCCA
>JBDKUU010000402.1:0-2784 GCA_039679525.1 Phycisphaerales bacterium
CCACCGACCCGGAGGCCACGTGATCCCGCAGGAACACGGGGGCGTCGGCCCTGAGCATACGGACGTTGGGCAGGCCCCGGCGTCCGATTCGATCCACGACATATCGATAGTATTTGCTGGCCCATTCGATCCCGAGGAAGTTCACGTCCGGCTGGGCCTCGGCCTGGGTCACGAGGAACGCGCCTTTGCCCGAGCCGACCTCGATGTGCACCGGTCCGGAACGTCCGAAAATCCGGGCGAAGTCGAGCGGACCCTTCAGATCGTCAAGTCGTATCGCGACATTCGTATAGTAGTTCAGTCCTTTTTTCATCGTCTCCAAACCGTCATGGATTCCTGATTTCGGGTATGTCATTGCTGATTTGGCGAATCATCAATCGACATGCGTTCATCATACATCATCCGCCGAGATTTTTCCAAAAGACCGTTACTAAAGTGCGGCGGTGCGGCACACGATGAGTGAGGATGTGAAGGGCTCCAAGCCGCGCCGAAACGCGGCCGGGGGACCTGAACACTTTTTGTGGGATGGGCGTATTCCACACTGAGTGGGATCGCTAGGCCCGGAAAGGACTTCGTTAGGATGATGCTGCAAATGGTCAGGGCTAAGCGGAGACAGGTGCTGGTCGACATCAACACGCAACGGGACTTTTTCCTGGCGGACGGAGTCGTGTGCATCCGCAATCACCGGCGGGTCCTGTCGCACGTCCGGCGGCTCATGGCGTGGGCGCGGACCCGGGACATCCCCGTCGTTTCCACCTGCGAGGTCTATGCCAATCACAACGGTCACAACGGCGACCCGCGGTACTGTCTCGACGGCACCGACGGCCAGTTGAAGATCCCCTATACCCTGCTGAACAGCCGCATCTGCTTCGCGGCGGACGGCAGTACGGATCTCCCGCGGGACATGCTCCGGCGCTTTCAGCAGGTGATCTTCCACAAACGATGCGTGGATCCGTTCGACGAGCCCCGCATCGACCGTGTGCTCAGCGAAGTCGCCGCGACCGAATTCGTCCTGATCGGGGCGACCGCCGAAGGCGCGGTCAAAGCCACGGCCCTCGGCCTGCTCCAGCGGGACAAGAAGGTCACCATCGTGATCGACGCGGTCGGATACCACGACAATCGCGAAGCCAAGATGGCTTTCCGCAAAATGGAGGCCAAGGGCGCCAAGCTGATCGAAACTCGCAGGCTCGCCGGGACTTCCCATCTTCGTATGGTCGGCGTGTGCCATTGCGAGAGTTGCCAGCGGATGCTCCAGAAGGTCGCCGTCGGCGTGGAGGAAGACGAGGACTGAGACAGAGTCCGAGTCTGGACGCCTCGTTTGACACTCTCCCATCCGTCGGCTGATTCCCCGCCGAACCGGTCGGGATCGATTCCTCATTTGCCGCGCATCTCCCCAAGACGCTTTCACTCTGCCGTTTCCACAGGCTCCAGCCGAGATTGACAGGGGCGGCCCCCGCGAATATAGTTCCCCCGGCGCCATGCAGCATGCGCAGCACATGGATTGTCAATTCAGGCGGCCATTGGAAGGGTACGAAATGAAGCATTCCTGTCTGTTCCCGGGGGCGCAGCAAATCCTGTCGAATGTTCGTTCTCTCCGTCGCAGATCGAAGGCGCTGGTGATCGTCGGGGCGTTGATGTTGGGCATCGGCGGTAACCTGGCGGCATCGGAGCCGAACGAACCGGCGGCTCCTTCGTTCACCGTGGACGCCAACTATCCCGGCGGCAACATCGTCGTCGAAGGGATGGAGGGCGACACGGTGCGGCTCCGTCCCGATCTGCGGGACACCGAGGGCTGGTGGTTCTATTGGGGCTTCCGTATCCGAGGGGCTCAGGGCCGCTCACTGACCTTTGCCTTCAGCGGCAGGAGTCCAATCGGCGTTCGTGGGCCCGCCGTGAGCGCTGACGGCGGCAAGAACTGGTCCTGGCTGGGGGCCGAGGCCGTGAAGGATGGCTCGTTCCAGTACGCCTTTGCGGCCGACGCCCGGGACGTGCGATTCTGCTTTGCGATTCCCTATCAGGAGCAGAACCTCAACGAATTCACCGCTGCATACAAGGACCATCCGGGTCTCTCGGTACAGGAACTCTGCAAGACCTCGCATGGGCGGAGCGTCGAGCGGCTCCACGTCGGCAGGCTGGACGGCGAGGCGCCGCACAGGGTCCTGCTGACGGCCCGGCACCACGCCTGTGAATCGATGGCCGACTACGTGATGGAAGGGATCCTGGCGACGGCTCTGGCGGACGATGACGACGGCTGTTGGTTCCGGCGGAACGTCGAGATCGTGGCAATCCCCTTCATGGACAAAGACGGCGTCGAGGAGGGCGACCAGGGCAAGAACCGCATCCCGCGAGACCACAACCGCGACTACATCGGCCGGAGCGTCCACGCGTCGGTCGCCGCGCTGCGAACGTTCGTGCCCAACTGGTCGGACGGCCGGCTGGTCGCGGCGTTCGATCTTCACTGCCCCTACATGAGCGGCCCCAACAACGAGGTGATCTACATCGTGGGCAGCGACGACGAACGCATGTGGCGTCAGCAGCAGGAATTCGGCCGGTTGCTCGAAACGATCCAGAGCGGGCCGTTGGTCTACCGGGCCTCCGACAACCTGGCGTTCGGAAAAGCGTGGAACACCGACGACAATGTCGGCGCCAACAAAAGCTGTAGCCGGTGGGCGAGCGACCTGGAAGGCATCCGACTGGTTGCCACGTTCGAGGTTCCCTATGCCAATGCCGGCGGCCGACCGGTGACGGTCGATGGCGCGAGGGCATTCGGGAGGAGCCTCGCCAAGG
>JBDKUU010000403.1:0-16255 GCA_039679525.1 Phycisphaerales bacterium
CGACATCGCGTTCGACGCTGAAGCGGGGTTCGACGTGCTGCCCGGCGTGACGCGTCACTACGACAGCCTCTCGGAAGCGGCGATGGAGGCCGGAATGAGCCGGATCTACGGCGGCATTCATTTCGAGTTCTCCAACGCTGCCGGATTCGCGTGTGGACAAGACATCGCAGGCTACGTGTTCGAGAACTTCGCCCAGCCGGTTCCCGCGCCGGGGGCGGTGGGGTTGATCCTCTTCGGCGTGGCCTGCCTGCTGCGAGGTCGGCGAACCGTGAGGTCGTGACGCGTAGGGTGGGGCTTGCCCCACCGAAAGAGAAGATGAAGAAGCGGTGGGGCAAGCCCCACCCTACATGTGGAAAGGCCGGCATACGTTGAGGCCGGGACATGTAGGGCGCCGCCCATGCCAGAAAGGTGAGCCGTCTCCGTTCGGCATCCGATTTGGGCGCCATGCTTACGCTCGCGTAAGCATGCTATCACGCATCGCGGCAAGACATGGCTACGAGGCGTAGCCATGGCACCCACTCACAGGGTTAGACTGGTCGGTGTAGTAGTACACCGACCAGTCTATCCCGGTGGGTGCGGTTCCAGCCGTGGAGGCGGGGCTCTTCGTAGGACGAGCGTCCTCGCTCGTCTTGAAAAGGTCGGGCGAGGACGCCCAACCTACGAAGAAGCGCTCGCCCGTCGGTTCACTGAATTAGGCTGGTCGGCGTAGTTTCTTTCGTCGCGTCCTTGACGCGTGGGCTGAGAGCCCACCCTACATGGGCGACGACGCGCCTGAATGCCAAGGTGCGGCTCATCTCTCGCGGACCGGCGTTAGCTTCCATTCCCTGTCGCTGGACTCCCGCTGGGTGTTGGGATTGAAGCCGTACTGGTTCGTGTAGATCATGTCCCCGCCTTCGGTGGTCCAGCGGTACTTGTATTCGGACGTGTCCCGCTCCACTTCCTTCGTGTAGGGATTGACGTAGTCCTCCTGGCCGGTGAGCATCAGGTAGTCTTCGTAACGAATCTCGGCGTTGGTCTGGTTGCGGTGCTCGACGATCTGCTGATCGACGGATTGGATGTACCGCAGGGTCTCCTGGGACAGGCGCGCCCGCTCGGCCCCGGCCTTCGACGCGCGGGCGAACCACTCGGGGTTCAGACGCACCGACTGGCAAATGATGTCGAGCACGGGCTTCCACTGCCTGGCTTCTCTGGCGGGGGACCGCAGCATCTGCGTGTGCTGATTGCTCCACATTGCCGCGGCGGACCGCAGGTCCACGAGGCAGGTGACCAGTCCTTCGCGGAACCGCGTGCCGCCTTCGTTGTACTCGACGATCATTCCGCCGGCGTCGTACCTCGCGGCTCCCAGGCCGAGCATTCGGAGTTGGTCGTCGACGCCCTTGTTGATCGTGGCCATGATCCGCCCCAACTCGGGCATGGGCTTGATCTCGACGATGTTGACGTCGGAGGCCGTCGGATGCAGACTGCCGAACAGCATCCTGAGAAAGCCCGCGTAATCCGGCATGGGCCGAACCTCCATGCCCTGGTATCTCGACCCTATGGGGAACAGGCCCGCACTGATGCTGAATTGCGAGCTCTGAGTCATGTCGCAATAGTTCCAGGTCGGGAGCCAGCGGAACAGGACGGTGCCCGCGCCGTCTTTTTTGACCGCCATGTCGCACTTGCCGTCGATGGAGTTGGTGGGCCCGCCGGCCTGCATGGGATCGACGTGGAAGATGCCGCCCTCGACGGACCAGCCCGCCGGGACGAGGAAGGAATACGCGTGCTCCTTCGGCTCCCACTGTCGCTGGAAGCGGACCATCGCGGCCCCGGCGTCGTTGGCGTCCTTCGCCTGTTCCTGCGGCTTGGCGGCCGTGTCCGCCGATTTGCCTTTCAATCGCGAGAACATGCCCGCCCGAGTCGGCGCGACAATCGCGACAATCGTCAACCAGACCAGAATCCCCATTCGCGTCGTCATTCTCAACCTCCGATGCCGGCAGCAGGACGATGACGCCTGCGCAACCCGTCGATCCTGGGGGCAGATACGCCTGCCCGCAAAATGCCTTTCGAGTCCGCATTATGCTCGCGATTCGGCGGAAAGGCAATTGGGCATTTGGCTCCGGAATGGTAACATAGGCTCGACATGACCTGGATAGGAGATTCGACATGGCGAAGGCGAAACGAAGCGTTCTGCTGATTGCGGGACTGGCGGCGGGAATCCTGTGTCTCTGGTTCGCTCCCGCGTCGGACCACGTCGTCATGCAGGAAGCCGCAGCTCCGGCGGATTGGCCGAAGCAACTCGACGGACGCACGCTCCACGCCTGCGAGTACGGTCTCGTCTACGCGAGGGAGCAATCCTCGGCCGATCAGCTTCGAGAGGTGCTCGGGACCGTCGTTCAGGACGCCAATCAGGACGGCATGACATCGTGCGGGGTCGGCCTGATCCTGGTGGTGGACACCGGGGAGAAATACCCCTGCGAGACCGCCAAGCTCGTCGACCAACTCATGAAGAACGATCCGAATCTGACAAAGGAGGAATCCGACAAGAACCTCAAGGCTTTCGCGGATGCGCAGAAGCAGGCCGAGGACGTGGGGCTGGAGCTGAGCGTCATGTTGTCCCTCGTTCCCATCCCCATCCGGCCGGAAGCGGTGCACGCGATCGTCGAGGGACTTCCGGCCGATGTGGGGCAGCGGGTGCAATGGTGCGTCATCTGCCCGACGGACCGATGCCTCAAGGCCTCGTTCAGCCAGACGATCGACGCAGGGTTGAAGAAGGCCAAGATCGGGCGGGCCGAACGCGCGACGATCGCCGTCATGAGGCCGCTGGCCGAACGCAAGGGCGTGGAGATGATGAAGAAGGAGCGCCAGGCGGGACTCTACTCAGTCTTGCTGGGCGCCCAAAAGGGCCTCCCGGCCGAGCAGACGCGACAGAAGATCGCGGCTTATCGGGACAAGCTCGGCCTGGTCAACAAACCCGATCCGAACAAAGACCCCAATTCGCCGCCCCAGTCGCAGCCGGATGGGGTGGAGCCGAACCAGGCAGATCCGAATTGAAACTCGAAGCACGAAATTCGAAATCCGAAACAAATCCAAAGCCCAAAGCACCAATGTTCAAAACGCTGTCGCGAGTCGAGATCTCTTAGCGGCACTCGAACGCGCGGTACGAGTGCGGCTTGATCTGCATGTTGAAGGTCGTCCGTGGGACCGCGGGGCCCCGGCGGCCGAAGCTCGGCATGCGAGGGCCGCCAGGGCCGTCGCGGGTCGGGGAGAGTGTTTCGTCCGAGACGAGATCGTGCAGGCCGGGGGTCAGCTTGGAGACGGTGACGCTCACGTCCGCCGGCTCGTCGAGGAATGATTCGACGATGAACGTGTCGTTGTCGTAGACGAAGAGGCTGACCATCGCGGGGCCGTCGACCCGGACGGGCATTTCCCGTGTCAGCGTGTCCTTGATCCGCGACAGGATCGACGCCGGCAGGTTGTACAGGTCCGTGAAGCTCTCGGGGATCGTCAGTACGTACAGCGTGCCCTTGGCGTAGCCGGCGGAGATCAGCATCGGCCAGCCGTTCGTTTCATCCATCGCGGAGATCTCTTCCCAGGCGTCGTTGGTCAGGTACTGGATCTGCGGGATCACCATTTCCGCCTTGGCTTGCGGCCGGTTGCCCCAGCCGGAGAACTCCTTGACGATCGCCTTGCGGTCGGTGTACCGCAGTTCCGCGATGTCCTCGATGCCCTTGCCCTGGAGGGCCCGCAACAGCCCAGAGGTGATCGTGACGGACTTGCCGGCCCGGAGCTGGGCCTTGATCCTGTCGACAATCGCCGGGTCGAACTTCGCGGATTCGGTCAGCAGGATCATGTTCTGGTCGCTCGGGAACTCCGACACGATGTCCATGGGGATGCCGCACATGCCGAGGTAGTTCTGCAGGAAGTCCTCGCCTGTGGAGTGGTAGGGCTTGTAGCTCTTGACGCCCAGCGGCGTGCCGAGCTTGCCGAGGAACTTGTCCGCTTTCTCGAACGTGTACCCGGCGGCGCGGGCGATCATGGTGGGCTTGACGCCGGTCCCGTCGGCGAGTTGGATCGGCTTGATCATCTCGTCGAAATCGAAGCTGGTCTGCTGTCCCTTCCAGGCGACATTGGACGACTGCCGCAGGGGCTGCTGGATCTGGCGGATGTCGAAGAGCGTGATCTCGGGGGCCTTGGCGAAGAGCGTCAGCCAGAGCTGCTCGGCGTAGCGGTCCATGTACATCATGCCGCCGGTGTCGACCCAGCCGCCGCCGTTGCCGCGGGGCTTCAGGTTCTCGAAATAGCGGAAGATCAGGTAGCCCAGGTACTGCTGGAGGTGCTGGTTGCCCGAGGGGTCGCGCGTCTCGGTGCCGGTGTAGAGGCCGTCGAATAGCTTGGGCTCGGTTTCGAGGTTGAATCCGAGGCCCTGGAAGTGCTCGTACCAATTGGGGTACTTGATGACGACTTTGACTTTGGGATTGACCGCCTTGGCGGGCCCGATAATCAGGTCCCTGGCCGCCTGGGTCAGCAGATTCAGCCGGTATTCGGTCCAGCTCTTGTCGCCCTTGGCCTCGATGCACAGCTCGCACTTGCAGTTGGTGAAGAAGAAATCGTCGAGGATGATCTCGTCGAAGTGACGGGCCGTGCGCTCGACGATCTCTCGGACCTTCTTTCGATGCTCGGGATTGGTGTAGCAGAAGGTCTCGAAGCGGTTCCGCTCGTTGACGGTGAGCGTGATCCCGCCGGCGGTCCGGACGCCGCGATCGGCGAAGAACTTCTTGGCGGTTTCGAGCGTCGCGTCGTCGACGAGGATCAAGTCCCGGTGCGTCTCCAGATAGATCTTGTCCACGTGCACCTGGCGTGCGATCTCCGCCCATCGCTGTTCGAGCCGGCCCACGTCGTTCATCTCCCGCGTCTCGTAGGCTCGCGAGTAGACCGCGACCTTGAAATGCTCGTAGCCGCGGGCGAGTCCCCCGGGGAGGGACAGGAGGATGAGACTGACTGTCGCCGCGAAGGTCTCCGCCGAATGTTTCGCCATGTTCGCACGCTCCTTTCAGGTCCAGGGCCCTTGTCGATCCGACGGTCAAATCATACGGGATGGGAGGCCGGCTTTCAACCGTGCGCTCGATTGACCTTTCGGCAGGGGCGCCGGTAGAATACGGTCCCCAGCGAAATCGGGAGAATGCCGCCGCATTTGGGAGGTCTTGTATGATTCAGGATGTCGAGCTCGGCGACGCCGAGGGCGTATGTCACATCTACAACCACTACGTGGAACGCACGACGATCACGTTCGAGGAAGAGCCTGTGCCCGTCGAGCGGATGCAGTCGCGAATGGTCGAGATCCGGTCGCTCGATCTGCCGTGGGTCGTCTGTCGCGATCAGAACCACGTGCTGGGGTACGCTTACGCGAGCGCGTGGAAGTCTCGATCCGCGTACCGCTTTTCCGTGGAGAGCACCGTCTACGTCGATAAGGATCATCTCGGCAAGGGGATCGGCTCGGCCCTTTACGAGGAGTTGCTGTCCCGCCTGCGGAAGACTCCCATCCACGCCGTGGTCGGAGGGATCGCTCTGCCCAATGACCCGAGCGTCCGGCTGCAAGAGAAGTTCGGCTTTCACAAGATCGGCCATTTCGAGAAGATCGGTTTCAAGCTTGGCCGATGGATCGACGTGGGCTATTGGCAGTTGCTGCTGTGAGATTCGGGCGCGAGGCGTGGACTGCGGCTGGTCCCGGCGGTTCCGCATCCCTCGATATTCTCGAAATGATTCATCCTGGGTTCAGGTTGGGCGAGATAGAATAGCCAGGGTTTGGACGGATCCTCGGCGAGCGGCAGGGCACGGTCTGGCCGCAAGAGAACTATCGAGAGAAGGGGGAAAGATATGGGGATCGTTCGTTGCCTGTGCCGGATCTGGCGATGCTGGTGCGGACTGTGGCGGATCGACTGGGATGACCTGACCGGGATCGACTCCCACAGATGGGAGAGCAAAATGGAGTTTCACGGCCGCCTCTCCGGGCCGCGGTGAGCGTCGCCGCGGTGGGGTAATCACGAGGGGGCTGCCAGAGCATCGGCATGTAGAGTGGGGCTAGCCCCATCGATTCGTCTTCCGCCATGAGGTCCCGGTGGGGCTAGCCCCACCCTATGCGATCCATCCCGTCCGGTCTCACGGGGTCCGATGTCTCACTAGTTCCGCGAACCGCGGCGGCGCCCGGCGTGTAGTAGGGC
Source organism: Phycisphaerales bacterium (assembly GCA_039679525.1). Lineage (GTDB taxonomy): Bacteria > Planctomycetota > Phycisphaerae > Sedimentisphaerales > Anaerobacaceae > PLanc-01. The sequence continues at coordinate 6,198 of JBDKUU010000403.1, forward strand.
TCAAGTGTGGGGATTGAGCCATGATCTGGGCGTATGCGATGGTCAGTGTCGTGTTGGTCAGCCTCTTGTCGCTGCTGGGACTGATGTTCCTGGCCGCCGACGAGGCGAAGTTGCGGCGCGTTCTGCTGATCCTCGTCAGTTTCGCGATCGGCGGGCTGTCCGGTGACGCCTTCATCCATCTGATTCCGGAATCCTTCCGGCAGTTGGGATTCGGATTGTCCACGTCGCTGCTGATGATCCTGGGCATGTTCCTGTTCTTCGTCGTGGAGAGACTCATCCGATGGCGTCACTGCCATCTCTCCGCGTCCGAGCACCATATCCATCCGGTGGCGGCTCTCAATCTCACAGGCGACGCCGTCCACAATCTCCTCGACGGCGTCGTGATCGGCGCCAGCTACTCGGTGAGCGTCCCCCTCGGAGTCACGACGACCCTGGCCGTCCTGCTGCACGAGATCCCGCACGAGATCGGGGACTTCGGCATTCTCGTTCACGCGGGATTCTCAGTCCGCATGGCGATTCTATTCAACTTCCTGACCGCCCTGACGGCCATTCTCGGCACCATCCTGGCCCTGATGGTGGGGCCGCATGTTCAGGCGTTCTCTGTCGGCATGCTGCCGATCACCGCCGGCGGCTTCATCTACATCGCAGGCTCGGACCTGATTCCCGAGGTCCAGGCGGGCTGCGACAGCGTCTGGATCACGGCGATCCAGTTCCTCGCGATGGTCCTGGGCATCGCGATCATGGCGCTGCTGATCCTGATAGGTTAAACAAGCAGCCGTCACGCCTCATCGCAGACCCGCGGTCAAGAGTCCCGCCAGGGCTCCCCCCGCGATGAGCCACGTGGAATTGACCTTGAAGCGGATCAGCAGGACCAGGGACGCCAGAGCGAGCAAGGTCGTGACGAGGTCGATCAGCGAGGCGCGACTCAGTTGCCACGTCACGGCCGCCATCAGACCCAGAGAGGACGCGTTGACGCCGTCGAGGAGGCTGCTGATCCAGGGCGAATTGCGGATGCGGGGGATCAGCGGGTTGGAGATCGCGACGAAGAGGAACGAGGGCAGGAAAATCCCGAGCGTCGCCAGCAGGGCCCCGGGCGTTCCGGCCAGAAGATAGCCGATGAACGTCGCAGTGGTGAAGACGGGGCCCGGCGTCACCTGTCCGATCGCGATCGCGTCGAGCAGTTGCTGATCCGTGAGCCAGCCCAGTCGGAGCACGAAGTCCGCGCGAAGAAAGGCCAGGAGAACGTAGCCGCTGCCGTAGAGAACCGAGCCGATCTTGAGGAAGGTGAGAAAGAGCGTGGAGAGGCCGTGAGTTGCGACGACTTGCGGCAGAGTCCCGACGCTGCCGAGCGGAAGCAGCAGGACGCCCATCGTGCGTCCTGCAAGACGTCGATAATTCGAGACGAGCGTCACGGCCAATCCGCCGGCGACGAGCAAGACGATCTCATTGACGCCGAGGAAGTATAGGACGATCACAAGGATCGCGACGACCGCCAGCGTCGGCCCTCTGACTGCTTTGCGGCCCAGGCTCCAGAGGGCCTGCACGACGATCGCGATCACCACGGGCTTGACGCCGTACAGGAGCCACTCGGCCTGGGGTAGGGTTCCGAATCGCACGTAGACCCAGGCCAGTAGGAGCACGATGAGCATGGCCGGGCCGATGAAGCAGCACCCGCCGACGATCAGCCCAAGCCAGCCGGCTCGTCGAAAGCCGATGTGAATGGCCATCTCCGTGGAATTCGGGCCGGGGATCAGGTTCGTGGCGCCGAGGAGGTCGAGGAATTCCTGGTCGGTAAGCCACCGCCGGCGTTTGACCGTCTCGTCGTGCATCATAGCGATGTGGGCGGCCGGCCCGCCGAACGCGACGACGCCCAGCCGCAGGAACAGCCTTGCCACTTCGGCCAGCCTCGTTGACGACTGTGATTCCATGATTGGCTGTGTGTACGTTTCTGTGTGAAGGGCGGTTCTGTTGTGAAGGGATGTGCGACGAGGTCTTGCGGGCGTCGCCGTCTCGGTGAGGCGAGCGGGGACGCTCGCCCTACGAAGAGAGCGAGGGCGCGTGCGCTTCGTAGGTCGTGCGTCCTCGCACGATCCTCTTGGAACGCAATGCATACGTGGAAAGTCGGCGAGCGATTGACCGCTGTGGGCCGCCGGGGGATAATTGCGCCTTCGGGAACCGCGGTATGATCGAGTGAATTGTCGTGGCATAGAGGGGAGATTCGCAGATGAAGACGGGCAATGGCTGGGCGGTGTGGATTTGTGCGGCGTTCGTGTCGGTGGTCTGGTTGGGATCGGCGAAGGCCGGCGACTACGCGATCGGGGCGGACCTGTCGTTTCTGGGACAGGCCGAGCAGCAGGGGACGGTCTTCAAGGACGAGGGCCAGGCCCGGCCGGGCTTGCAGATCTTCAAGGACCACGGCTACAACTGGATCCGCCTGCGCCTGTTCCACACGCCGAACCGGCTGCCGAACAGTCTCGAATACACGATCGCCCAGGCCCGGGAGGCGAAGAAGCTGGGCTTCAAATTCCTGCTCGACTTCCATTATTCCGACACGTGGGCCGACCCTGCCAAGCAGTACATTCCGAAGGCCTGGGAGGGCAAGACGCACGAGCAGCTCGTCACGGCGGTCTACGAATACACGCGTGACGCCATCGAGGACTTCGTCGCCGCCGACGCGACGCCCGACATGGTTCAGATCGGCAACGAGATCAGCAACGGCATGCTCTGGCCCGACGGCAAGCTGCCCGACCACTGGGACAATCTCGCGGACCTCGTGCACGCCGGGATCGAAGGCGTTAAAGAAGGTTGCGGCGAGGCCCCTCATCCCAAGATCATGATCCACATCGACAAGGGCGGCAACCAGGCCGCGACCAAGTGGTTCTTCGACAAGTGGCACTCGTACGGCATCAACTACGACGTGATCGGGCAATCCTACTATCCCTGGTGGCACGGCTCGCTCCTGGACCTCCGCGACAACCTGAACTTCATGGCCAAAGAGTACAAGAAGGACATCATCCTCGTGGAGGTGGCGTACAACTGGCGGCCGGCCGAGTACAAGAACAAGCTCCCGCCGTTCCCCGAGAGTCCCGAGGGTCAGAGGCAGTTTCTCGACGAGGTCCAGCGAATGGTCCTGGCCACGCCGGACAATCGGGGCAAAGGCGTCTTCTGGTGGGAGCCCGCGGTCCAGGGCGGCCTGCGAAGCCGGGGCTTCTTCGACGACGAAGGCAACGCGCTTCCGGTGATCACGGTCTTCGACCGGTTCACGAGACATTGAGGCTGTGGAACAGCGCCCGGCGAGCGGGTGCATGACCGTTTCTGCGATGGGGTCGGCCGAATAGGATCGCGGAGCAAAAAGGAAGGGACGGACAGATCCGGAATCCGCCGGCTCGCCGCTGCGTGACGGGCCGGCGGGCACTTATCGCATTGGGCCAGCAGCATGGGAACGATGCTGCGCATCGTCTTGCACGCCGATTGAGGCCCCCGGCCTCTTTGGGGTTCATGCTATTGGCGAAAAGCGATAAATGCCCGCCGGGAACCGGCGGATTCCGGATCGGTCCGTCCCTTCCTTCTGTCCCCGCATCATATTCAACAGGTCTAGTCGCAGAAGCGGTCATGCACCCCCGGCGAGCGTGATCCACGCAACGCGCTTGGCAATATGCGGCGGCTGTGCTAGAATGCCAACCGTACCGACGATGGTTGGGGAGGTGCCGCTCGATGAGCATCCCTCTTCTTCACTCCTATGTCGAATCGGGCTCGTGGAGATCGTCGGAAGTCTTCTGAATATAGGGCTTGTGAGAGATAACGACCTCGTATGAAATCGAATGGAAGGTCTTTGTACGTCGTGTTTCTGGCCGGGATTGCGGCGGTGCCCGCGATGGCGACCGACATGTACCTGGCGGCAATGCCGGTGATCGCGAAGCAGTGGGGCGTGTCGGACAGCCGGGTTGCGCTGTCGCTGGTGTTGTGGTTCGTCAGCTTCAGCGCGTGTCTGCTGGTCTGCGGCCCGCTGTCGGACAAGTACGGCCGTCGGCCGATTCTCCTGGCGGGTCTGGGCCTTTTCACCGTCGGCTCGGTGGCCTGCTCCCTGGCCACCAGCGTTACGCAGTTGATCGCGTTCCGCATCGTGCAGGGCATCGGGGCGGCAGGCCCGTCCTCGATGTGCATGGCCATCTGCCGGGATCGGTACGAGGGTCCGCAGCGCAAGTACATTCTGGCCTGGATCGGGATTATCCTGGGCCTGATGCCGATGATCGCGCCGAGCATCGGCGCGGGGATGCTGCGGTTCGCCAACTGGCGGGGGATTTTCCTCACCCAGGCCGTGCTGGCGGTCGCGGCGCTGCTGGCCTCCTGGCGGGTCTATCGCGAGACCGCCGTCGAACGGGTCCGCGGGCGTTTCCTGGTCCTGATGGGCCGCTACGCCTGGCTGGCGAGGAACACCCGGTACATTCTGGCCGTGATGGTGATGGGCCTGATCGTCGGGCCGTTCTTCGGCTTCATCGGATTCTCGTCCTTCGTCTACCAGAAGATCTTCGGGCTCTCGGACACGACGTTCGGCCTGCTGTTCGGACTCAACGCCCTGATGGGCATGTCCGGCGCGTTCGCCTCGACCCGCATCACGAAATGGGTCTCCGACACGACCCTGCTGACGATCTGCATGATCGGCGGCGTGGTCGGCGGGGCGATCCTTTTGCTCTGCGGCGGCTGGCATTACGCGGCCTTCGCCGCCGGCATGTGCCTCGTGACGTTCTCCTGCGGAATGAGCCGGCCGCTGAGCAACCACCTGATCCTGGACCAGGTCCGCACCGACATCGGTTCAGCGTCCTCGTTCATCGTCTTCTACCATTTCATGGTGGGGGCCGTCTGCATGAAGATCGTAACGGCTCCGTGGCGTGCCCCGATCCGGGCTTTCGGCGTGCTGGCGTTGGTGATGCCGGTCGTGGTCCTGGCGATCTGGCCGCTCCTGCTGCATCTGCTCAACACGCACCATGAGCTGGCGGTCGTGCCGCACCCCGCCTTTGACAACGGCGTGCAGCGAACATAGACTGTCGATCCGGAATAGAGAACAGAAACCCACGTGGGTTTGCGGCGGTCGCCAGTGTCGGCGTCAGCCAATAATCCATAATCCTTCATCAATAATCAATGCTGAATCGTGTTTGTGTCTATTGCGGCAGCGGGGTGGGCGGGCATGGCGGCTATGCCGACGCCGCCCGGGCCCTGGGGCGTGCGCTCGTCGAGCGAAAGATCGGACTGGTCTTCGGCGGCGGGCGGATCGGAATGATGGGCGTGCTGGCCGAGGCGGTCCTGGCCGGCGGCGGCGAGGCGATCGGCGTGATCCCCAGGCACCTGGAGGAGAAGGGGCTGGCCCTTACCAGCGTGACCTCGCTGCGGGTCGTCGAGAACATGCACGCGAGGAAGGCCCTCATGGCCGAGCTGTCGGACGCTTTCATCGCCATGCCCGGCGGCTACGGCACGGCGGAAGAGTTCTTCGAAGCCCTGACCTGGGCCCAGCTCTCCCTGCACGTCAAACCTTGCGCCTTGCTCAACACCAAAGGCTACTTCGACCAGTTGATCCGCTTCGTCGATCACGCGGTCGAAGAGGGTTTCATCCATCCGACCCACCGCGAGCTGATGCTGGTCGACGATTCGCCGGAGGCCCTCCTGGATCGGCTCGCAGTCTACGAGCCGCCCTCGATCGACAAAGTCGCCTGGGCGACGAAGCTGATGAAAGATGCGTGAGACTTGGCCTCGTAAGAGAGCAAGTGAGATCACTTATCTTAGGACAGCAGGGCTCTGATGCGATCAAGTTCAACGCATGCGCGGACCAATGAATCCGGCGGGTTCACCAGTTGCTTCTTGTCTTTGCACGCTTTCGCCAGCTTATCAACGAGTTGATGACACTCAGATTCACACGCCTTGAATGCATGACTTGCCTTGTATTGCTGATCCTCGCTTACCGTGATGCCATCGAGGTAAGCCAGCCAAGTTTCAATATGCCACTTTGGTATCACATGGATGACGGCCTCGTCGGCCTGGCGAGCAGCAATGGGCGGTTGCGCCTGTCGACAAGCCTTGTCGAACTCCTGATGGTGGGTGTGCACGGTTCCTGTATCCGCATCGATGATCACGATGAGAAGAGTCTTCGCCGTGGCGGAACGAGCCCGATAGGCCCTCAGCTGACTGGGATATTTGTCACGCACATGCTTCTCGCCAGCACCTCCGGAACCGCTGCGTGGATAGGGGACCACACGTATAGGCGGTTCTTTGATTCCCCAGCCTTTGAGGAATCGTCGTACAAACACCTCCTGCAGGCGGTCTTCACACAGAACGACTACTTCGGATGCTTTGCTCATTCTCCCATCCTCTGGCCATTGTCTCGGCTGCTGTGAGTCCGTCAATAATGGGCAGAAGCTTCGTTTGTGTATGCCCTGCCTCCTCGCGGTAGAACAGGATCTCACTGCCGTCTACCATCTTGTCAATCGCTTCAGGGTGGTGCGAAATGACTATTGCCTGGCGACCACAGGATTCCTGGCACAAGTCCCGCAACCCCTGTAGCCACGGCTCGATCTCTCGGAGAGCCACAAAGTTGTCCGGCTCATCAATGATGAGAACGGAGTGATTGTGTTTCAGTGAGCACAGGATGACATGTAACATCACCAATTGTCGCTGACCATCCGACAGATTGCGGAAGCGAATATCGCCGAAACTGAATCTAGCAGTCAATCTGCGAGCATCACCGAACTCGGGGAGACTCAACGACGTGAACTTAGGCAATACACACTTGAGGGCCGTGAATACATCGCCTGCGATCTCGGGATTCTCTTGAATCGCATGGCGATACCACTGCGCGAAGTTCTGTGCATACGGTAGGAGACGACTTGCCTCTCCTGCTGCTATGTCGTCCACGAGTGTCGGGACAGGGTGTACAAGCAGCCACTTGTTCTGCACGCTCCGACGGAACCGGATCAGCGGTGCGTTGTCGTCACGCTCGCCGATTGTCGGGATGACAGACCGCGTCCAATCTGCGCCGAAGTGCGTGCCCTCTGCGACTTTTCGTGTGGGCGAATTGATCCGATACAGATGGGCCTCACTGTCCTCGTAGCGGAAGAACGTCTCACCATTCCATCTCAGCAGTTCCTTGTCGATATGGCATCGTCGGCGATTTCGATCACACTGAACAGTCAACTCGTATTCGTACTGATCCTGATCGATGGTCATTGTGAAGCCAATTGTCTGGGTTTCCCTGTTCTGCCAGAGCGTTAGGTCGTCAACCGAGAAGATGTCCTCCACGCTGTCGCCATCCAGGACGCGCTGGATTTTGGACAGCACATCGATCACAGATGACTTCCCTGTTCCGTTGACACCCAGCCACAACTGGTTGGCCTGCATGTCGAGATGGAAATTGACTAGGCAACGGAAATTGTCCACATACAGTTTCTTGATCACGATCTACCCTTTCCTGGTTCGGAACGCCAGTCAGAACGCCGTCGATCCAGCGTTTCTCACCGCTAGCGGACATAATACAACTCCCACTACGCGCGGGCAAGTGGCAAGGACGGCTCGCGCCGGGCGACTATTTGACTAAATCGAGGCGAAATGGCGGAAGTCGCATGACTTATCGAACCGATTGGGTTACAGTCGGTACGGCAGGTAGGTACGCATGTAGATACCGTATTGAGTTGAATTCGTGTATTCCGACCCGATGGGTTGGTGATGGGAGACGATTTGGCAAAGAACCAGTACAGCTTCGAGAAACGCAGGAGAGAGATCGAGAAAAAGAAAAAGAAGGAGGAGAAGGAGGCGAAAAAGGTCGAAAAGAAAGACTCTTCCTCGGACGAAAGTGGGGATTTTCCCGCTGAGGGCGATCCCGGGTCGCGTCCTGCGGACCAAGCCTGACGCTTGCACTCTGCAAGCCAATGGCTATCGGTGGAGAACCGAACGGACTTCGCCGCTGATGTTCGCGCCGTCCGCGTCATCGAACCAGCCACGGGAGGGGGGTGATTCCGCCGGACCGCTTGCCTTGCCGGCACAGACCTCACGTTTGTGAGATTGCCCCTGGTCTTTTTCTGTTCCTTGCCGAAGGGTATAATACCGAGGCAAACGGCGGTTGGGAATGTGCCGCTGGTAGGGGCAGTGTGGGTTCTGTGCAAAGGGCATGTATGCGCGTGATTGCGACGACGGCGTTTCTGCTGTGCTGCAGCAACGTCTTTATGACATTCGCCTGGTATGGGCATCTGAAGAACTTGGCCAGCAAGCCGTGGATCGTGGCGGCCGTGATCAGTTGGGGCATCGCGTTTTTCGAGTACATGATCCAGGTGCCCGCCAACCGGATCGGGCACGAGACGCTCAACCTCGGCCAGCTCAAAATCCTCCAGGAAGTCATCACGTTGACGGTCTTCGTGCCGTTCTCGGTGTTGTACATGAAGGAACAACTTCGCTGGGATTATCTCTGGGCGGGCCTGTGCATCCTCGGGGCGGTGTTCTTCATCTTCCGGGAGAAGCTGTTCGGGGCATAAGGACGCTACGGGCCGGACTCGAAAGGGGGATCGGATGAGCGTCGACGATGGTCGGGACGCTGCGGCTTGGTATTCTCAGGATCTCGTCGAGACCTGGGACCAGATCGAGGAGCGGCACAAACGCTACTCGTGCATGCCGCCGGGCGCGGACTGCGATTGGATCTTTCGCGGCGACCAGTCGGGGGCGGCCCTGGCGACCAAGCTGGAGCAGGCCTTCGCGGACTACGGCGTGCCCGACTCCAAGATGCGGCAGTACGAGATGGAGATGATTCGCGAGTTCCAGCGGAAGGGCGGGCTCTATCTCGACCGCGAGCCGGACAAGGACGACGTGCTCGAATGGCTGGCGATCATGCGGCACCACGGCGCTCCGACCCGGCTGATCGATTGGACTTATTCGTTCTACGTCGCGGTGCACTTCGCTTTGGCCAACGACCGGGAAGGAGTGGTCTGGGCCTTCAACGCCGCGAAGGTCAACAAGCCCGAGCAGGTGCGGGCCGCGATCGCCGAGCATGGCGGCGGCGACTTTCTCGGACAACTGCAGCGGCGGCTCTCGGGCATGGACAACGTGCTGACGATTCGCCGGCAGTGGGACAAGCTCGACGACCTGGCCATCGCCTCTTACCTCCTGTTGACGGAGCAGCCTGTGCCGCTGGTCTTCTCGCTGAATCCCTTCCGCCTCAACCGGCGGCTGATCATCCAGCAGGCGTTGTTTCTCATCTCCGGCGACATCCGCCTGCCGTTCGTCGAGAATCTTCGGTGCAGCTACGAACACGATGACGCCGCGATTCGCCGGCATATGCACAAGATCGTCCTGAGACCCGACAGGAGGGAGCGAAACCGCATCCTGCGGGAACTGCGGAGCATGAACATCATGACGGAAGTGCTCTTTCCCGACCTCTCAGGCTTCGCCCGCTCGCTTGTCAACCGCCTTGCCTATGCGGATGTCTACTGAAGAGAATTTGAGATTTGAAATCTGAGATTTGAGACGAAGCTCAAACAAGAGAAACCGCCATTATCCGAATCGCCGCCGCACCTTCGACGACACGATCTGAATCTCAGATCTCAAATCTCAAATCTCAGATTTCAAATCTCAGATGTTCCTCGTCTTTACGTCGCCTGTCGGATGGACTATGATGCCTCGGCGGTCTCTGGTCGGAATTGGCAACGGCAGTTTTGAGAAGGGGCAGGATGAACGAGCAGGCATTGTTGCGGCGGGCGGAGGACGTCACGTATCAGTCGCTCGGGCCGGGCGAGGACACGGTGATTCTGTGCCTTCGCACGGGGCAGCTTCACACGTGCAACGAAACGACGCGGGCATTCCTCGACGCCCTCGATCAGCCGCGGACGTTCCAGGCGGTGTTCGAGAGGCTGTTCGAGCAATACGAGGTCCCGCCGGAGAAGCTCCGGGCCGACATGACCCGCCTTTTGGAGGATCTGCTCCGGGAGGGCATCGTTGTCGCCGAGCCGTGAGGAACGAGACGCCGGGCGGGACGCGACGCGCACAGCGGCTCCCATGGGGGGCTTTGCCGGGAGATTGCTCGTCGT
>JBDKUU010000404.1:0-13066 GCA_039679525.1 Phycisphaerales bacterium
GGCGATTCCGAAGGGCGCGTAGCCGGCGGGGAGGTTGGGATCGGCGAATGCGCCGGACAACGTCACGAGTGCGAAGTTGGCGTCGAAGACGTCGACCTTGCCATTGTGGAAGTCCGTCGCATACAGGCGATTGAGGCCGCCCTCGGAGGCCAGGGCCAGGCCCTTGTAGATCGCTCCCGAGGCCGATTGGTCCGCTTTCAGAACCGCGGTGTTGCCGTCATACCACGCGGCGATCGTGCCGTCCTCCGTGGCGAAGATGAATCTCGCCGGCTCGTTGGGCTCGACGGGGAAGTCGGTCGTCGAGTTGAAGACGATCCCGGTGGGGGCCGACGTGCCGCCGCCTGGGGCAGGGATTGTCACGGGCGGCCGCACCTGTGCGCCGTTGGCGTCATAGATCGAGCTCAGACCGGCGCCGTTGTCCGAGATCCAGAGCGGCGTGTTCGGCCCGGCCACGATTCCCCACGGGTTGACCAGGTTGGGGTCCTGGCGCTGGGCTCTGCCCGGCAGGTCCGAGACCAGATCCTGCTCCTGGTATGTCATCGGCAGGCAACGGATGATCCGGTACACCTTGCCGGTATTGCCGGTGGGCCCGAGCATCGTCGAGGTGAAGACGTACAGTTCGCCGCAGGCGTCCTCGCCGAAGCCTCGCAGCCGGAAGCCGCAGGGACGATCGGCCCGGCTCAGCCCCAGCTCCTGGATCACCGCGTTGGGTTCGGCCGAGTTCGGATCGAAGTAGAACAGCCTCGCCGACGGCTCTTGCCCTCCGCCGAAATCGCCGAACACGTAGAGTCCCTGCAGAGAGGGTATGCGCGAACCTCGATAGACGTACCCGCCGATCACGACGGAGCCCTCGTCGTGATCGTACTCGGCGATGGGGTCGATCAGGTTCGCCGGGATCGGACGATTCGGCTCGGTGGTCACGACCTGGCCGGTGTTGGGATCGAACCAGAAGCTGCCCTCCTTGATGTTCCATCCGTAGTTGCCGCCCTTGACGATGTGGTCCACTTCCTCGACAGTATTCTCGCCCGCGTCGCCCGCGTAGAGATCGCCCGTGAGGCTGTCGAAGCTGAACGAGTACGGATTGCGGAGGCCGTAGGCCCAGACCATGTGGACCGCGTTCTGCGTGGCGAAGGGGTTGTCCGTCGGGATGCCGTAGTTGCCGTTGGTGGAGTTGTTGCCGTCGACGTCGATCCGCAGGATCTTGCCCCAGATCCGATTGAGGTTCTGGGCGTTGCCGCCGGGCGCGTGGCCCGGCCCGACGTCGTTGGCGTCGCCGCCGTCGCCGAGCGAGATGTACAGGTAGCCGTCCGGCCCGAAGCGGAGCGTGCCGCCGTTGTTGTTCGCCTGCGGCTTATCGATGCGGAGCAGTTCCCGCCGGCTGTTCGGATCGACGCGGTTCGGATCGTTCGGATCGATCCGCCACTCGGCGATCACCGACTGATGATCGATCTCCGTGCCCGCCGGCATGTCCGCGACGAAGTCGGCCCGCTTGGTGTTCGGCTCGGACGTGTACGTGTACACCAGCGGAAAATTCGCGAAGTCCGGGTGCGTCGCGAGGCCAAGAAGTCCGCGTTCATCGTAGTTCGGGTCCAGCGGAACCAGACGGCTGCTCACGTCCAGCAGCGGCGTCGCCGATCGCTGGTTTCCGTTGACCACAACCCACGCCTGGCCCGCCTGGTCGTAGATGAACATGCGCCCGGAGCCGTCGTCCGGAACCGCCATGCCCAGCGGCGCGGTCAGCCCCTCGGCGACCAGCTCCAGATCGACGTGGGCGTTGCCTGGGGTGATGGGTTGGGGAATCGGGTTGGCGATGGGCGCTGCGGCCCCGGCTGCGAAGGCGCAGATCGCCGCGGCCAGTACGGCAAGACCGAGGCTCGCCGCCACGATGCGGGTATTTGATGACATCATCATGCCTCCTAATTACGAGGTTCGATTGATTGGATGGGGGCGGTCCCTTCTCGTCGCAAGCCGAACTTCGCTCCGACTCCGCCTGCGGCGGGCAACGACGAAATCCCCCCAGTACTCATGCGATGAGACGAACATCCCTTGCGCTGCTTGTTTCGCAGAATCGTACCCGGCGGCGCGCCCCGGACCCATAGGCTAAATCCTCTTTTGCGAGTAGGCCGTTGCCAGCGGCCGCAGGCCGCACGTGAAGCGTCATGCGTCATGCGGGAAACGGGGCAAGGCGCGTCGATCGTACGCGTCAGCGGCCGCGTCTCTTTCGCCGTCCTCCGTTCTCTGTCTTCTGTCCTCCGCTCTCAGTCCTCCGTCTTCTGCCTTTCATCCGCGAGATCAGGTCCGGGAAATTGAGATACGCGAACTCGCCTTCGAGCTCGTACGCCTTGCGGTCGCGGGCCTTGGCCGCCTCGACGTCGTCGTCGAACAGGCCCAGGTTGAACAGTTCGCCCTTGTGCTTGATCATCGCCTGCCACTTGTCGCCGTGCGGGTAGACGCCCTTGAATCGCGACCTCTTCCCTCGCGGCCGCTTATTGTATTGATTCTCGGCGGGCGTGCAGTTGCGGAGGTTGTCCCGGCGGTTGTTCAGGCCGTTGCGGTCCTTGTGATCGACGTGCATGCCTCGCGGCGTCTTCATGATCTCGCGGTGCATGAGGATCGTGCCGGTCTTGGTGTTCCGCCGGGCGTACATCTTGCCACCGCCGCTGGGCGAGGCGTACCAGCAGTACTCGCTGAGCCACTCGAAATCCCGCACATCCACGGCGGCCCAGAGCCCGCGGGTCAGCGGGATGAACCGGTCGGTCGGCCGCTTGCGCCTGGGCGGCTTGCCTCCCCGCACGACAACCTTCGGCCGAGGCCGGAAATTGGCGCACCCCTCGCAGGGATGGATCTCCCGGGGCACGCCCGGCGAGTCCACGTGACAGGCGCACACGGGATAGCGGATTCGCGAGTGGGACACCTCATAATCGTCCCGCAGCCGGATGGGCCAGACCCGGTTCTCGCAGTTCATGCAGATCGGCTCGTCGTCGCTGATCTTCGCCTGGATCTCCTCCCACAGCTTCCTGACCGCCTCCGGCGAAAAATCGGCCCACTTGTCCTCAACGTCCGGCTTGGTCTCGTTCTGTGCCATCGCAATGTCCCTCCAACATCGACCCAACATCGACAATTTACGATTGACGATTTACGATTGGTCGCGCACCCGCAGAGGTTCCGCTGCACCTCCGCGGCGACACAAATATGGTACTATGACCAAAGTGGCGTGTAAACACAAAAGTAAAAATCCAGCCACGTATAACTCCTGAATAAACAAGCACTAACGAGTGCCTGCGAAAAAAAGCGGGGATAGGGCGATAGCGGTAGGGTGGGCTATGCCCACCGCTCTTCTCCAATCATGGAGATCCCAGCGAGGCCTTCGGCCGCAAGCCCATGGACTGCACCACGAAGAGCACGAAGGACACGAAGGTCGGAATAGATGGGCAGTTCAACGCGAATTCCTCTCTTCCTTCGTGCTCTTCGTGACCTTCGTAGTGTCATCTCCGAAAGACACTTATCGAGAGGACGAGATGTCGCAGTCTCGTACTACGGAGGCGAAAACCCAAAGAAGGGACGGACTCCTTGCCGGCGGGGGGACGCCCTGTTCGTAGTGACGCCGTGAGGCGTTATCTTCGGTATGTGTCAAAGAGGAATGAACCGCGAAACACGCGAAATATGCGAAAGGCCGGTCGGGGCGGGTTTCAAACCCGCCCTCTCTCGGACCAACGGATCTTGATGTCTCGCGCAGAGACGCAGGGACGCAGAGGGCGGAGGACCGAAGACAGAGGACTGATGACGGAAGGCGGGCCACGCCGAGACATGTAGGGTGGGTTCTCAACCCACGCGTGCTCTCTCACCACAGAGGCACGGAGGGCACGGAGAGGTTATCGCCGCAGATTTCGCCGATTGACGCAGATTGTCCGATTGAGATCGCTACGTCACCCTCCGGAAAACGAGCCTGACGTCGTCCGGTTCCTAAATGGGGTGCGTCCCCGGAATCTCCCCATGTCACATCAGGTCACGACATGTTCTATACGGAGCAGGTGTGTCCCCGGTATCCTCCCGGTATCCTACCGTCCGGGAAGCGGATATGGCACCGTTCGGTTCCTCGGTTCACGGAGAGTCTTTTATACCTGACAGGAGCCCTATGCGGATGGCCCTGGAAGTCTCCTAATCGGGATTCTGAGGGCTAGCCTCCGAACTATCCGGAGGTGTACTGATTGCGTCGAGACGTTTTGTCTCGCCACGAATCTCGGCGAGGCATGTGTAACCTCTTGTAGAGAGCGACGTCATGACTATGATTGCCCAAGCAACAATATGTGAGAAGTCGGAGAGCATCGTCGAGTTTATGTGAGTATATACTGCGCTATGCACGGCTTTCGACCTTTCAGCATAGAAACTCTTGACCTTGGCCTTGAGCTCAGCATAATCATCGAATTCGGGGAGCCTATACCCGCCATAATAGAGGAGAGTGGCTACGCCCCTTGCATTGGATTCGGTGATGTCCGCGAGATTGCCAGAGAAGAAGCACTCGATACAAGACCACAATTTGATCCACTTCCCGACATTCTCTTTGTCGTTGCATGCATCGCCGAACCAATGGATTGCCTTCGCAATCGCATCTTCGAGTTGGTTTCGATCGTCCTTCTCAATGATGGCCACCAACTCATCGAAGAAGCACGTCTGCTTGAGGTATGCCAATTGTTTGTCATCGAGCGACAAGTCTCTTTCGGTACGATAATACCGCGTGAAGAACAGTGTCTTGTTCGCGACATCCCATCGTATACAGCTCGCCTGACCATATGCTCCGAAGCACACATTGACCAATCTCACTCGTGTATGGTGTATCGAATCGCGGAACAGCAGGCATGCGTAGAGGCAAAGCACGGAAAGGCACATATCCGCATGATAGTAGAATTTCTCCTGGGCAACAGATTTACTTCCCACCTCTTGGCCAATCATGACATTGGTTCCGGTGTACTCTCGGATGATTGCCGCTCTCATGTCTTCGCTTGGTATCACAAGTACCGACAACTGTTGTGGATCGAACGGTGCGAGGGTTTTTGATCCGATTACCAGACTCTTCATGCCAGTGGTGCCCACACCTTCCACTCTGCAAATGAAGCCTTGCGTTGCGATCATCCCTGAGAGAATCGTTTGTAGTGGCAGCAAGAACTCCGATGCATTTGGAACTAACTCGTCCTTGAACCATCGGCCAATCTCCTTGATGATCGATTGGTATATATCGTTAAAATCCAGAGTGTTTCTATAGATATCAGTATGATCGATCAACGTACATATCCGTCTTATCGAATCAATACCAGCCTTCGAGAAATACACTTGGCGTTGTTCGAATGTGAAGTGCGGTGAGAATATACCGAGGTCGCCCAATTCCCTCGGCGATTGTGGAAGTATCAGACCCTTGAGAGAAAGGACGAGCCTAAGGTCACAATCAATCGATCTCATCTGCTTTGGTGTGAATAGCGTGCACAGGTCCACTCTTCCCTCCTGGGGGAACCCCAAAAAGCTTCTGGTACGAATGGCATGAGGATAGGGCCGCACAGCGGTGGCAAATCCATGTTTTCGGCCTCAAAGCAGCGCCGTTAAGTGTGTGACTTCATGCCATTCGTGTCTAGTGCATTCTCTCGGCGTCCTCAATCTCACACCGACTGTTCGCATCGCCTCTCGATCCTCGTGGGCCAATGTCGGGTCACGTAATCCATACACAATTATTGTGGGTTGGGGAGCGGATGTCAAGAACGCCCCGGCTAGTGGTATCCGCCTAACAGTTTATAACTTATTCAGCTTTGCCCGTGCCCGGTTGACCTTAGCGGGGAGCAGTGTCAGACCTACACATTTCACTTATGTGCCATCGCGACGCATGCGTCGCGTCTACGAAGGCCCGCCTGGGTGTGACCAATTCTCCCGGCACACGGCTGGGCTGTCTCGATGGAAACGGGACGGTGTCAGGTACTTTTTCCGACGGAGTCCCTCGGGCCAGCCTTCACGTGCAGATTAGGAATTGAATCACGCAGTGACGCAGGGACCCAGTGAACGGCAGGAGAGGACCGCAAGCCGGTCGGAGTGGCATAGAATGCCGGCCGTGCGTCTGCTCGTTCCGATCTTCTCTCCTTCATTTCCCTGCGTCACTGCGTCCCTGCGTGAGAACCCTCTTGTTCTGCACCTGACGACATCGGGTCCGGGTTCAAGAAGACCTCGATTTCCGTATTCATGGGAGGGACAAGAGGGCAGGCACGGGGGCCTGCCCCTACGAGGGACGTGCGACCGGCACCGATCTGATGGGCGGCCCTCTCCCGCTTCCACGCGTCCACGCTTCTGCGCTTCCACCGGCCCCAGTGGGCCGATTTCCTGTTGCACCGGGGGACATGCGGCGATACAATCCAGATACGGCGGGGTGAAATCCCGCCGGGTGAGACAACTTGTACACTGAGATTTCAGACGCTTCAGCCAAAACGGTCAGGTTTTACTCAGGAGCGTTTGGAAGGCTCGGTGCTCTTTGTTTCTAGGCAAGGGGCACCGACGCTTTATGTCTCTGAGATAAGCACCTTGGTTTGTCATCTGATATGAAGCTCGGGCTCTTGCTTGGAGTACGTCTGCAGAGAGCACCGTTGGCTTTCACGTCCTGAAAGGCCCTGACCGGCCTTGGCTGAGCGTGGTTGCGGCGGTGCTCTTTTTTGTTGGGCCGTCGCGGGGATACGGAGCCATGAGTCCGGGGGGAGAAAGGGCCGAGTATGAGACGGGTGCGGCGGTATGCGGGGCGGGCGGAGATCGTGCGGTGTCAGCGGATCATCGAGGTGTATGCGCCCTACGTGCTGGTTCGCTGTGCGGCGTTCACGAACAGCCGGCGGGCTTCCCTGGAGATTGGGGCGTATGTGCTTCTGTGCACGTGTCTGATCGCGCGGATCGTGGGCGATCGTGGGCGGATCGGAGTTCTCGTCGAGGCGATGCTGGAAGTGGTCGGGCCGGACGTGATGGCTCGCGGTTGGTGGCGGGATGACGAGCCCTTGATCGGCGATCGCAGGATGCAGGACGCAGCGGCTGCGCTCAACCGGATGGATCGGCCTTTGCGGGAGGTGCTTATCCTCACGTGGCTCGGCGGGCGGACGCCGCGGGAGGTGGCGAGATTGCTGGGCAGGTCCGTGGGCGAAATCGAGATGGATCTGTCGCGTGCGGAAGAGGCTCTGGCAGCGGAATTGGGCTGCGGGCTCTCGGAAGCATGGGAGCGGTTGCACGAGTTCACGGCCAAGCTCGATCTCAAATGGATTCTGGAGGTCGGCTGCTGCGCGATGGAGTACCTGATGGCAGAGTTCGAGCAGACGAACGAGTTGGCGACATGCCGGATGAATTGACGAAGATGGTGGATGCTTTGTGCGACGGAGGGGCTCTCGCGAAGACGCAAAGGTCGCCAAGGGGTTGGATGTTCCCGGTTTCGCGGCGTTCTTGGCGGCTTGGCGAGAGAGATCCAAGAGTGACGCGTGGACTGAGAGTCCACCCTACCTCTGCGTCTGAGCGTCTCATCGCGAGAGAGAAAGCCGTTTCTCGAAGCTCGCGGTTCTCAGAACATCTCTATGTGTCTCTTGCGGCACACGTCCTCGAAATCCTTCGTGTTGAATGTCGCAAGATAATCAACTCTGACGTTTGTGTCTTCGAGCATGAGCCGGATCGTACAATCGACCAGACTGAGCGGTCGGAAATCGCGAAGTGCGGACGAGAACGTCAGATCAAGCGCGTCCTGACGGTAGAGTGAGTCGTCCAGAAACTCCACGTGGGGACGTTTGAGATACTGCTGGAAACGTTGGAGGGCCGGTCGGTTTCCGGTCTTAACCATTGTCGTTCTGAGAGTCTCGTACAAGGTCGGCCAGGGAATCAGCAAGCCAGACCGATCGAGCCGTTCCTCCTTCTCCTGGATCTGGGCCCGATGCTGGTCCCTGGGGAAGAACATCGCGTACCACACACCCGTGTCGGCCAAGACGTATTGCATGGGTCAACTCTCGTCGGCCTCGACCTGTTCTTCGGCAGTTCCGTATCCGACCCAAGGGGCTGCCCGACGGCCGCCGAAGACAAAACGACCTTTCGTCTTCTTCGCCTTCGGATCTCGCCAGACTACATAGATCCGGGTTTTCTTGTTGATTTCAACTGACTCGCCCAAGTCCTTTTTCAGGCATTCGACCAAGTCTCCGTCGCAGTCGTAATCGATGAAAGCGAGGTTATCAACGCAGTCCTTTGCCTTGTGATCATCCAGCCACGCGTACAATCCCTCGTAGTCCCCACGAACACCAAGATCATAGGATATCCAGATTTTCTGTTGCATAGCGCATTCTCCATGCACTTTCATAGCTACGGCGTATTTCTTCGAGTCGCTTTCATCCAAGGTGCCTCAGTATCCAATACGATACTCTCGGACGCCCAATATGGCAAGCGAGAATCCCGACCATTGGCTCGCTGAGGGGGTCCTCGCGCCTTTCTATTCCCCCGAATTCTGGATTGCTTGATGGAAACTGGCGGCAGCCGGGATGCGCTTGACGCCGGGGGCGGCCCACGGTATGGTAGGCGAAGCGAGGGGTGGGCCCAAGGGATGGTAAGTCATGAGCGCCAAAGAGGTAACGAAAAGTCTGTTTGCGGATGAGGCTGTAGGCGTTAGGCCGGAGGCTGATTCTGGAAGACAGAGGACAGAAGACAGAGGACAGAAGACTGAAGGCCGGCCGTCCTCCGACCTCCGTCCTCCGTCCTCCGATTCCTCTCATATCATTCGCATCGCCATGGAGTCTGCGGCGGATACCGAGTTCGATTACCTTGTGCCGGAGGAGTTGTGGCCGATCCAGGTCGGGCAGCGGGTCGATGCGCCCTTTGGGAAGAAGAATAAGATCGAGACCGGATTCTGCGTGCTGGCGGATGTGCCTCGGGAGAAGTCGTTCGCGGGGGGCAAGGACGGGGGCAAGCTCAAGTCCATCGCCCGGCGGGTGGACGAGGAGCCGCTGCTCGGGCCACAGCTCATGGAACTGGCGTTCTGGATCAGCGAGTACTACGTGTGCCCCTTGGGGCAGGTGCTGGCGGCGATGATTCCCGGGGCGGTCAAGCGGGCCGCGGGGATCAAGAAGAAACGGTGCGTGTATTTGGGGGAGGGGTGGCAGGAGAAACTGGGCTCGGTCAAGGGGGCCAAGCAAAAGAAGATCGTGGAGATCCTGCGCCAGCGGGGAGCCGTCGGAACCGAGGAGGCCGTCGACGCGAGCGAACTGCTGGAGGCGGCGGCGTGCGGGTCGGCGGTGCTCAAGAAACTGGCCGATGAGCAGGTCGTGAAGATCGTTCAGAAGAAGGTGTTCGGCGAGCTGCCCATGATGCCGGAGATGATGGCGGGGCAGAACGCCCAGGGGCAGGCGGAGATCGTGCTCAACGACGATCAGAAGGCTGCGCTGGAGCACGTGTCCCGGCAGATTCAGGGCGGGCGGTTCGGCGTGACCCTGCTGCACGGCGTGACCGACAGCGGCAAGACCGAGGTCTATATTCGGGCGATCGAGGAGGTGGTGCGCAAGGGCAAGGCGGCGATCGTGCTGCTGCCGGAGATCGCGCTGACGGCCCAGACGGTGCAGCGGTTCGCGGCACGATTTGAGCGGGTGGCGGTGCTGCATTCGGGTCTGACCGCGGGGCAGAGGAATCAGCAGTGGCAGAAGGTGCGGGCGGGGCTGACGGACGTCGTGATCGGGGCCCGGTCGGCGATCTTTTCGCCTGTGGCGAACCTGGGGCTGGTGGTGGTCGACGAGGAGCATGAGCCCAGCTACAAGCAGGACACCGCGCCGCGGTATCACGGGCGGGACGTGGCGATCAAGCGGGCGCAGTTGGCGGGAGCCCACTGCATTCTGGGCAGCGCGACGCCTTCGCTGGAGTCGCTGCAGAACTGCCGGCTGCGGGAGAGTTTCAAGCTGGTGCGGCTGCCCAAACGCGTGATGGACCTGCCCATGCCGGAGATGAAGCTGATCGACATGCGGGACAGCACGGTCAAGGATCATCCCTTGTCGCTGTTGAGCACGCCGCTGGCGGAGCGGCTGGCGGAGGTGCTGGCGAGGAAGGAGCAGGCGATTTTGCTGCTGAACCGGCGGGGGTACAGCAATTTCGTGTTCTGCTCGTCGTGCCGGCATACGCTGCAATGCCGGAATTGCGACACGTCGCTGACGTTCCACAAGCTCAAGAAGCCGCTGGCGAATGTGACGACGGCGACCGGGAGCCACATGGACCATGGGTACGCGATCTGTCATTATTGCGGGGCCCAGACGCTGGTGCCGCGGGATTGCCCGCTGTGCGGAAAAAAAATGACGATGATCGGGGTGGGGTCGCAGAGGCTGGAGGAGGAGCTGGGCAGGCGGTTCCCGGAGGCGAAGGTGGCGCGGGTGGACAGCGACTCGATGGCGAGCCAGGACTATTACCAACTGCTGCAGGAGTTCGGGCAGGGGCGGATCGACATCCTGGCGGGGACGCAGATCCTGGCGAAGGGGCTGCACTTTCCGAACGTGACGCTGGTAGGGGTGGTCAGCGCGGACACGTGCCTGTACATCCCGGATTTTCGGGCGAACGAGCGGACGTTTCAGTTGACGTCGCAGGTGGCGGGACGGGCGGGGAGGTCCGAGAAAAGGGGCGTTGTGTACGTGCAGACGTACTTCCCGGAGCAGCCGGCGGTGAAGTTCGCGATGGCGCAGGATTTCGAGGGGTTCGTGCGGGAGGAGCTCAAACACCGGCAGGCGTGCGATCTGCCGCCGTTCTGGCGACTGGCGATCGTGATGCTGCGCGACGAGAAATTCGAGAAGGTGGAGGCGGCGGCCAACGCGATGCGGCTGCGGGTCGACGACGCGGTCCAGCGGCACCGGGTCGAGGCCAAGATTCGCGGCCCGATGCCGGCGGTGATCAGCCGGATCGAGCGGTTTCACCGGATTCAGATCATCGTCCAAACCCCCGACGCCGCCGCCATGCGTAGACTCTTCGCCGCCCTGAGGGCCGGCAAACCAATTCGACCTTCTGTAAAAATTAGTGTTGATATTGACCCGGTGAACCTGTTATAACCTTGCAATCATCTGAAGCCGCCAGTATATTGACGGTTTTGGCTGACCGGGGCGTGGCTCAGTTTGGCTAGAGCGCTTGGTTCGGGACCAAGAGGTCGGTGGTTCAAATCCACTCGCCCCGATTCATCTTCGGGATCGTAAGCCACGTTTTCTTCGTGGCTTACAGCGTCAATCTTGTTCTCCTGATGATCGGCGTCCTCGACGGGAACAGGGTTCAACGTCCAACCGGTGTCTAGATGCTTCTCCACCTCGGCCGGCAGCTGTTCGGTCGTGGTCGCCGACATCGCGGCTTAGCAGGCATCGACCTGGGATAGCGGGGGCCCAAAGGACGAAAACACGTGCTGACCCTCGCAGTCTCCGCGAATTCGGTCCGCCCTGGCCGGTGGAAGCGTTGAAACGCGGATGCGTAGATGTGGCGAAGAACCCTCCCCCCCACACAGGAGAACGCATTTCCAACTTGCCACGTCGTTTTCAAGGCATACTGTCGCACGTGAAGGCGGCCGCAAACGACGAGACCCGGAGGCGAGAACCAGGGCGAGAGGAAACGAGACTGGGAACAGATCTCACGAATCCGTCGATGGCGACGTGGCATCGATCGTCTCCGTTGAACGGACCGAGAGGCCCATTCTTCTGATCCGCGGGTAGAAGACCGTCCGGAACCACGACAGGCAGATCGTCGCCATCGTCGACACAATCCAGTTGCTGATGCCCCCGCCCAAGACCCCTTCGACTTCCGCCGGGCCAGGAGAAACGCTTCCATGCAGCGTCCCGCCGCCATACGCGTTTGTACGTACTCTCGCGTTCGGGTCGCGAGTCACGGGCCACCGGCCACGTTCTTCGAGGAACGCTTCCACGCTCCCACGCGGCGTTCCGCCGCAACGGTCTCGCGCCGAGACGCGGAGAACAAAAGGTAGGAAGAGCGGGACGAAGGAAGGTAGGAACGCAGAATGCCGCCTACCACCCGCCTCATGCCTTCTTCCCCTCCTGCGTTCTCACCTTCGTCCGCCGGTAGGATGGGCTTTTAGCCCATGCGGACAAGATCCGAATGCGACCGCGCCAGAGAACGCGCAAAAGATCAAAACAAGGGTCGACCCCCGGGGTCTTCCGAGGACGGAGGACAGAGGACCGCGGACGGATTGTCGGACACGAACCACGCACGACGAATCCTGTAGGGTGGGTTCTCAACCCGCGCGTCACTCTGTGCCTCTGTGGCGAATCCCTAATTCCTTCCGGACCCCGTCAACTCGCTCGCCTGCTCGAATTCCGGCGTCAGAAGCTCCATTACTCCGCAGCCGACCTCCATGATCCACCTGACGTCGAGCCCGGCCGTGAACTCGTGCAATCGATCTCGCGCATCCCCGAGCCCGCAACCCAACTGTGTCGCCAGGGTCTCCTCCGCCCGCGACAGATCCATCTCCGTCGCCGCCGCCGGCTTGCCCAGCAGCCTCGCGACTTCCCGCGGCGTCAGGCCGCCGAGCCACGTGAGGATCAGGATCTCCCGCGACGATCTTTCGATTCGATTCAAGGCTCTCGCCAGCTCCAGCATGGGGCCCTCGGGAACAAGCCTCTCATCGTCCCGCCACCAGCCGCGAACCATCACGTCCGGCCCGACCACCTCCAGCATCGCCTCGACGAGAACTCCGGTCGATCCGCGGTCGCCCACGATTCGCGTAATCAGGCACGTACACAGAAGCACGTAAGCCCCGATCTCCAGCGAAGCCTGCCGGCTGTTCGTGAACGCCACGCATCGAACCAGCACATAAGGCGCATACACTTCGATGATCCGCTGAAACCGCAGAATCTCCGCCTGCCTCGCACACCGCCGCACCCGTCTCATACTCGGCCCTTTCTCCCCCCGAACTCATGGCTTCGTATCCCCGCGACGGCCCAACAAAAAAGAGCACCGCCGCAACCACGCTTGACTCAGGCCGGCTAGGGCCCTCCAAGAACGCGGAAGCCAACGGTGCTCTCTGCAGACGTACTCCAAGCAGGGGACCGAGCCTTGTGTC
>JBDKUU010000405.1:0-11645 GCA_039679525.1 Phycisphaerales bacterium
AGACCCAGCAACAAATACTACCTCATCCAATAAGCAAGCTCTCTTTGCCGCAAAGCAGGACCAGGCCCGTGCTGCTCCAGCAGCCAAGCGTGGAATACTATCTCGCAAACATTGTGCTGCACAGCGCGTGTTGTGAAAGCGGAGCAGAGACCCGGATCATGCGCTGGGAGGACAATATTGAGAAGATCAGGGAAAGGTGCAAACCCGGTTTTCAGGAGATTCATCTGGGTGAGCGAGCAGATTCGGAGGTAGCCCTAAATGAGGCGGTCCGCGCCGCAAAGATCGCGGACATCCCTGTGCATCAGCGTTCCCTGGGCATGTTTTTGGATGCACTCGGTGCGAGCCTTCTGGCAGCAGCGACATCTGGTCTTATTTTCACCTTCGACCCTTTCTCAGCTTTCGGGACAACCGCGTTGTTGAGCGTCGCGTCTTCCAGACTTAAGGAAGGGGTTGCGTCGCGGCTTGTGAAACGGGTTTACAGCCGTACCGCCAGAATGAGAGATCTCGCACAGGCTCCTCCGGGCAGGATCTCGGTCACCAATGTGCCTTGAAGGGTCCATCCGTTCGTCTTGGTAGAGGCGACCGGTACTCGATCCCGTTGGCGACGGGCATCGTCGCCCTTTGCCGCTACATTGGGCAATTGTAGGGGTTATCTGCACGGCCTCCGGCCAGGCCCTGGTTGCCGCACTGATGGGCTCTGGCAGGCTTAGCCAGGCAGTTGTGATCTGCGTAGGGTCACTTGGGTGTCAAACTGACGTTTGCGGCCGTCGTCTGCTATCATGGATTCGCCCTGACTCCGCAACAATCGTCACAGCGGTTGCCAAAGCGGCAGAACACGCCAACCGGCAGGTAGATCATCTCAGCAGCACGGTTCAGCAGAGGGCAAGGTGAGCCAGCAAGAATAGAAGCCAGACTTCACGTTCCACGATTACCCCCCTCAGACGGTCTTGACTAAGGCCGAGATTGCGGCTTTGATGTGGTCTGGTAAGTTAGGCCAGACGGCTGCGATTTCGGCAAGGTCAGAGGGTAAGCTTGGGGTGTCAATCTGAGCCTGTTCCGGGCTGTCGGGTGTCAACTGGGGTGTCAACTCACCCTGCTCCCTATCATAAGTACCTGAATTAGCAGAGGTTACATTCCCTTGCCCACAGTTTCCTAAACCGGGGGTCGACAGTCCGAATCTGTCCGGGCGCATTTCCTCTCTGAGTTCGCCTTCATCGTGGCGCGATTTGCCTGCCTAATCCGACATTACACCCTTGACCGTGGCGGCCCCATCTGTAGCGTCCGGCTTGGGCCTGGGACCGGCCCCGTCGGTTCCCCCCATCGAATGATTCAGTGGGTCAGGGCATACAGGATGATGTTGATGCCCATCTGGATGGTCTTGCGGTAGCCTTCGGGTCCCCATGTGACGCCGTGGCTGTCGCACCAGCCGCAATGAAGGTCGTTGGAGCTGAGGAACACCGCCAGGCGGTCGCCCAGGAAGAACCCCCGCGCTCCGTGGTCCTGTCCGTGCGCGCCCCGTCCGCCCGAATACTGCAGATATGGCAGGCCGGTTCCGCCCAAGTCGAACACGTTGTGAAAGACTTCGTGCTCGCGAGGGACCACCTTGACGGAGCCCCTGCCGAACAATTCCTCCAGCAATTGGAAGCAGCTCGTATAGAAGAAGTCCCCGCCGGAGCCGACGACGCAGTCGTCCATCAGGAGAAAGCCGCCGGCGTTGACGAAGTCCTTGAGGTTGCCCTTCTGGGCCGAGGTGAATTCGAAGTGATTCTCGCCTGTCATGAAGAGGAAGGGATAGCGGCGGAACAACTCGGGTTCGTCGAAGGTCGCCACCGCGTTGAGCTGGCGATCGTACGCGTACTGCGGTTCCCAGTCGATTGCGCCCTCGACGGGCTTGACGTGGCAGCGAACGATCCGGGACAGCTCGCGCAGCAGGTTGGCGTCGCCGCCGGGACGGACGTTCCAGACGTCGGGCCCCTTGCCCCGGCCCTTGAACGGCAATTCGACCACGCGGACCCGAGGCAGAATGAAATCGTATTCGTCCAGGTCGGTGGGCTCGCCCGGCGAGTTGGGATCATAGGTTAGGCTCGTCGACCCCGATTGACTCTCTAACCGGCGAGCGCGCGGTCTGTCCGCCCCGCTCGCGGCCACCCCGATCAACGTGCCCCCCGCGAACTTGAGAAAGTCCCGTCGTCTCATGGATTCCATAATTCACACTCCTGGAGCGAGAACGAACTCCGCGGCCAGCCGGCCGTCGCCTCCATCCTGTTGATATCGCCAGGGCCGCTCCGAGGGGCGGCCGTCGCCATCGTCCTCGATGCACGGCGTCTCCGTGGGCAGCAACTGATTCTCCTGATACCACTGCTCGATCTCGCGCGCAGCGGCGGCGAATGCTTCCAGCACGCTGATTCGACCGTCGCGATTCGTGTCGCTTTCGCTTTTCGCCAGGGCCGGGATGAAATGCTGACTGAACCGCGGACTGTACACCTGCGTTTCCGTCGCAGCCAGGACGGTCACTCTGCCGGGGTGAACGAGAGCTTTGGCCGCGGCTGCCGCACAGGGGCAATCGAGGACGACAAGTTGCGCGCCCGCTCTTACGCCCGCCAGCCATCCAGCCAGGTCATCCTGCGTGATATCCGGGCCGGACAGATTGAGCCGTAGGGAGCCTCCCGCGGCGTTCGCCTGGCCGACGTAGTAGAAGACGAAGCGATCGGTTTCGCGTGCGGCCGAGGCGAAAGCTCTTATCGCGTGTTCGACCTCGTTCGCCGTAGAGGCGTCGGGCGATAGTACGACCAGCCGCTCGGGCTTCACAGACGCCTTCTCGCTCAGGTACGTCCTCAGTTCGCTCACCGCCTGACCCCGCGCGATCAGGTCGTCCGAGTCCTTGCCGATGCCACTGACGAGAATCGCATAGGTGTCGCCCTGAGGGCGGCTGCCGGCGGCAGACAGCGTGGACATCGCGATGGCGGCAATCATCATCTGGGCAATCATGCGAACACTCCTCATACCAGTCCTATCGCCCGGCGAATGAACCACCCGGCCGAGAGAAGCACGCACAGAATTATCAGCAGCGGCCACCGGGGCCACACGCTGCTGACCGTCTCGGTCGTTCCGACCTGGCGACGGACAACAAAGAGATCCGCCGCGTCCTTCTTCAAGTTGTCGATGTGCACATAGCGGGCGTGGATCCGTTCGGCCAGAGTCCGGAGGAAAGGCTCATCCAGGTCGACGCAGGACATCTCATCCCGTACAGGCGGCAGATTCGTCGCCAGGATCCGCTCTCCCAGGAATGAGCCGTTGAGTTCGGCCTGGGCCGTGGCGACCACGGACTGTGTCGGGCCCCAATCGAGCGTCGCCCGGTAGTAACCCCGGCCGGTCGGCTCCATGCTCACGGTCTGCTCGCCGGCGGTCAGCAGGACATTGGCTCCGGGGGCGGGCTGGAAGGATTTGTCCATGACGTAGGCGTTGAACTCGACGCGCCGGGGGTCTTCCGCCGTCCGCTCCGCGAACAGCTCGACGCTCGCCCCCTGCGAAGGGGTGCGCCCCAGGTACGCCACGAGGCCGCACATCAATTCGCTCAAGGCCCCGCCCTGGCGGTCCTCGCGATACAACGTGAAGAGCTTCGAGACGTTGAGCAAACACACGCGGCCCCTGCCGACCCGGTGTACCGAGACGATCGGCGTGTCGCCCGCCGTCGCCAGCGTCGTCGCCGCCGGCTTGGTTGCGGCGACCCTGTAATACGCCGAGACTCGCCACTGCGGGTCGGCAAGGACAGTCGGATCGAACAGGTGGGCGACTTCGGCTTCAAACGACAGCTTGATCGCGTCCGATTGCGGCGGCCACACCCTGGCGGGCCCCGCAGTCGCCGTCGTGCTCGACACAATCTGGTCTTGTTGCGAGAACAGAACCGGCAATGTGGGCAGTCCGCGGCCCTGGCTGTCTGACACGAGAGTGCGTACCGTCTCGCCCGGCAGAACAATCAAGCCGCCGCCCCGTTTGGCAAAGAAATCGGACAAATCGTCTCTCTCGAAGCCGATGTGCGACGAGCCGCTGATGATGACATCGTATTCGTCGAGGCCGGTTCGAAGGTCCGCCAAGGTCACGTATCCCGTGGCATGCGAGGCCCGGTCTGCGAGAGGCTTGTTCTTGATCACGTCGAAGCCCAGATCCAGTCGAATGTGCTTATCCCGAGCCAATGCTTGGCGAATCTTGCCGATGTCGAAGTTCGCCCATTGCGTGTACAGCAGGACCCGCAGCGGACGATCCTGCATCACCTCGACCGACGCGGAGCGGCTGTTGTTGGCCAGGTTGATCTCCCCCTGTCCGGCCTTGACGCGGGCAGTCAGCACGTGCACGCCCAGTTGCTGCGCCGGGATGGTGAACTCGGCCGTCGCCTGGGCCGCCCCCGAATCTCGTGAGTGAAACTCCTCACGCTTGATCTGACGAGTCTGAACGATCTGGTCGTCGCAGAGCAGTTCGAGCGTCGCCGGCGTGGACGGCGCGCTCGCGGCGGACACGATCACTCCCATATTGTACGCCGCATCGACCCAGGCGGCTGCGGGGCTTGCGATCGTCTCGACCGCCAGATCGGGACGCGAAGTCCGAGCCCCGACGCCGACCACGAGGACAGGCAGATCTTCCCGCGACGCCGGAAGGTAACGCCGCGGGTCTCGATCATCGGCACGGCCGTCCGTAAAGACGACCACGCCGGTCGGTTCGTCCTGCATCGTGCCTCGCGAATCGGACGTCGAACACTCCGCGATCAACGAAACCGCTTCGTGCAGATTGCTTCGCGCGCCCCACCGCCGCAGCAGATCGGCCGAGCCGCAGTGATACGCACGCTCGTCGAAGCCGTAGACCCGGTACTGCGGCCCCTCCCCGTCCGGCCTGTCGAGGCATTCGCCGAACCGGGCCAGCGATTTATCCAGCCGGGACTCGCGTCCATCGTCCGCCGTGGACATGCTCTCGCTGGTGTCGAAGACTGCCAGGACGGTGTTCCTGCCGAAGGTCTCCTTCTTCCGCCAGGCCGACGGATTCCACAGGATGACGAGCACCAGCAGGATCGCGGCGTAGTGCAGAACCATCAGGAGCCATCGATACCGGCCCCGCTGTGGCGTCTGTAATGGACCCGCACGGAAAGCGACGAGAACGACCGCGGCAGCCGCCAGCACGAGCCCCAGGGCAACGAGATGTCCCGGATAGTCGGCGAAGATCATTTGTCGGCCCCATGCGACCCGAATTTCGCCGCATTCTCGAAGAACTCGGTTTCTGCTTCGAAGAACTTCACGTCGGACGGCTCCTGCTCGATGGGTTGGCTTCGCCGATTCTGGTCCTTCAGGGCCATCGACCAGAATTGCTGGGCCATCAGACGGGCCGCATCCGACGGCGAGGTGTGCGAGTCACTCGTGTATGCGTGGGCGGCGCCCGCCCCGCCGCCGCGGAGCACCGTGGTCCACTGCGCCCCGGCCATGCTCTCGAGCAGTCGTTCGGCGGCCTTGAGCCGATCCAGCATCTTCTGCTTCTCGGCCTCGCTGAGCGACTCGTCGTACGTCTCGGCGTCCTTCGCGAGTTGCTCCGCCATCTTCTTCGCCTCGTCGGCCGATCGGTCTCCCTCGTTCCCGAGTACTCGGCGGATCGCCTGGCCGGCATCAGCCAATCGACGGGCCGCGGAATCCGCCAGATCCGCCATGCCTTCGGCCTGGGATGAATCGCCGGCCCCGTATCTTGCGTCCGCGAGCCGCTTTTCAAACTCCTTCATCGCCTCGACCGCGTGGTCCAGGTGCTCCTTGGCTTCCTGACTCGCCTGGCCCTGCGAGGGATCGCCGGCGTCGGCCAGCTCTCCCATATCATCGCCCACTTGTGACGCCTGCTCGCGTAAAGCCTTCTGTCGCGCCTGGAGCATGCGCATTCGAGCGTCGGCCTGAGCCGAGCCTTGCCCTGTCGCATCGTTGGATTGCCCCAATGTCCCCTTGCCCTGGCCACTGCCGGCACTGCCGCTCCGTCCCTGGCTCGATTGGCCATGCTGTCCTGCCTGTCCGCTCTGTCCTGCTCCCGACTGCCCCTGTTGTTGTCCACGGGACTGCTGTCCCTGTGGCTGTCCCTGCTCCCCTGACTTCTCTGCGGCGTTCTGCCCCGAAGATGTCCGATCGCCAGCCTGCTGTCCCTGTGATTGCCCCTCACCGCCTGGCTTCTCTGAAGCGTTTTCCCCCGACGATGTCTGGTCGCCGGCCTGCTGCCCCTGCGATTGCCCCTGATCGCCTGGTTTCCCCGAGGCCTTCTCTCCCGAGGATGCCTGGCCGCCGTCCTTCTGCCGACCCTGGCTGTCTTGTGATCCCGATTGGCCCTGCTGTGACGCCACGCTTTGCTGGTCACTCGACTGTCCCTGGGGGCTCCCCGCGGAACCGCTCTCTCCTGCCGAGGCCTGTTTGTCCTGTGATTCCGATTGCCCCTGCTGCGATGACCCTGACTGGCTGTTGCCGGCGGCCTCTTTGGATTCTTTCCCGCGACTTTGATTGCCGCCTGGATCATCTCCGGCTTTCTCGCCGGCCTTTGGGTTCTTCTCCTGCCGCATCGCCTTGGCGAAGTCGGCCTTGAGCGATTCCTCTTGTTTCGCGAGCGAATCGATCTTCTGCTGCATCTCCTGGAGCTGATTCTCGACGCGATCTTTGTCGGCCTCGGGCTCCTGCGGCTGTTCCTGAAGCTTGACTCGCTCGGGAGTCTCCTGCGGCACACTGGCTCCATTCTGCGGCGGCGTCCATTTGAGGTGCAATTCGTCGATGAACATGCGAAGGATGCGATAGGCGTCCTGGACCGACGGCAACGCGGCATTCGGGTCATTATTCTCCAGATACCCTCGGGCCTTCTCGTAGGATTCCAGCACGCGATTCGCCACAGCCTTGTCGCCTTCGTTGAATCCGCTATCCGGGTCGTCGCGGATCTTCGTCAGCCGCGTGGCGCAATACTGAATGTCCTCGGCCAGGGCCTTGAGTTTCGGATGGTCCTCCGCGGCCGATCCCGGCGAGCGAGCCAGCGTCCAAGTTTTCTTGACCACCGCCCGCGTGTACTCGAGAATCGCAAGGAGATCCTCCATCATCGGCCCCGGCACCCCCATCGACTGGCTGTTGCCTGCCTGCACGTGCCAGTACTGCCGATAGGGCCGAATCTCGATGAGATAGACCTCGCTGCACGCGTTCGCGTCCGCCGGCCGATGACCGGTGTCGATGTCCCGAGCCCTCGCATAGAAGAGCACCGCGTCGCCGACGTGCAGGTCGCCCTGTTCCAGTTCGAGCGCCTGCGTCAAAGACGTCTGGCGAATTCCCTGCAGCGACACAGATTTCAGCACAGCCGGCACGCGGCCCGGCAGTTCACAAACCAGTTCAGCCGATTCGAGCCCGAAGTCGTCTGTCACCTCGAACGCGATCGGGATGCTGGCGACGTCCGTGGCAAGACAATCACCCTCGGGCGAGACCAGCTTGAACTGCGGCCGCTCGTCCGACTTGAGGACGACCTGCAACTCCTTCGTTTTGCCGGCCGTCAGACCGTCGACGCTGACCGCGTTGAGCTGGATGGAGGAGGGTTTGTCGGCCGTGAACTCGAAACCGAAGTGGTTCTCGCCCTGGAGGGGCCGCGTCACAGGCTGCCCGTCGGGCCCGACCATCGTCGCCTCGCGAAGTCCTGTCGAGGCCTGGGCGGAGAGCTCTACGCGGCTGTGAGGCAGAACCGCCAGCGGCTGATCGGTCAGCTCTACTTCGTACGGCTGCCCTGGCGCAGCGGTCGATCCAACCGCATTGGGGTCCCTCCCCTCCTGCGGCGCGCCCGGCGGAAACACCTTGGCCGTGACACGCTGGATCGACGGCAGCTCGCACACGCGGAGTTCGTGCGAATCGGACTGCGCCTCGGGCGTCTCGAATCGATACCTGAACCGCCCGGTCGCGTCGAAGGACTTGGTCGTAGTGAACGTCGTTCGACCTTCCGAATCGGTGCTCCGAGCAAGCTCGATTCTCTCGGTTGAGGGAGCATTCGGATCGTTCGGATCGCGAGGCGTCAGCACGAGCGTGGCCGATTCGGGAGCTCGGCCCTCGATCGCCGCCTCGAATGTCACGGGAGTGTCCACGCCTGCGACGATGTCGTCCGTCGCTGACTTCAAAGCCGCGGCGGGCATCGGCGCGACCGAGGAGAACGGCCGAATCAGCCGGGCAAGATAGGATGAGATGAAGAGCACGTTCTGACGGACAAAAAGCCCAACGATACACATGCTCAGCAGAACGAAGCCCGCGAGCAGGTATCCCTGCCATTTCTCGATCGTGGAGTCGAAGCGATAGTCCTGCGTGGCGGAATCCACCTGTCGAACCAGTTGGGCCGCGAGGGCCTTGGAATAGGGATAGTCGCCGCGTCCTTCGTAGTACTCCACCGCGGCCACGAGTTGTTGATCGAAGCTGCGTTTGCCTTCGATGAAGTTGGCGGCGTTCGCATAGGTCATGTCCCGGCGAAGCACGCGGACGACGAAGTACAGACCCGCCGCGACCAAGGTCAGAAACAACGCCAACGAAGACACGCGGCCGAGAGTCCCGAAGTGAATGTGGTGGTCGAGCCATGCATATCCGCCAATGTACAGGGACACGCAGGCCAAGCCCAGGGCCGCGATCCGCAGAACGCTGAGGGCCAGCAGCCACCGCCGCACCCGACCGACGCGGGCAATCAGATCGTTCAGGATGTCGTCAACGCCTGCCGCCATGGTTCATCTCTTCAGCCTGTTCGTAATCGCAGGGTCCAGAAGCAACAGCACGACGACCGCCCAGGCAAGTACTCGCCAAATAGGTCTGGTCTGTTCGGGCGGGATCGCCTGGGCGACCGATCGCTCCCTGCCCGGCTCGATCAGAAACGCCCGCGTCATCGCGGTTGCCACCGCATCCTTCGTCGGCGGGCGCAGATCCGTCTCGCCTTCCGGCAGATTGACGCCGATGTGCAGCGGCGGTTCGTCCAGCGTCTTCATCCAGCCGAGACCCTGCGGCGCAGGCAGGACCATTCTGACGCCTTCCATCGCCGCCCGCGTCTTGGCGCCGTCGCAACCCTCGACATCGACGAATGTCCGACCCGCGGCCCGCGTGGCGCCCGGCACATCGAGCGCCGGCCGCTCATCCACACGGAAACAGAGCCGACGAAGCTGCTCGCCCTCGCCGATCAGGAATCGGCAGAAGGCCACCCACGCCCCGGACTTGGGGAGCAAGCCAAGCGAGTCATCGATGCTCGTGTTCACCAGGATCGAAGAGCCGGCGTTCTGCGTCTGGGCGAAGAGCAACGCGGCGCCGTCCGCCAACCTCCACACGCATTGGGCCTGGCTCGACGTGCGACACAGCCAATGGCCCTTCAGGGCGATCTTGTCGAGCCGATAGCTCGCGAGAGACTGGGCCGTCTGTTCGCTGAACGCGGCGTTTCCGCCGGCGATGGGCTGCGGTTCAGGCCACGCGATCCCCTGGACCCATCGTTGCGGCACGGCGGGAATCAGGCCTTCCCTCAGGAGGGCATCCGTAAGTTGTGGACTGCCGGACTCGGTCGCAAAGAAGATGAGCCTGCCGCCGCGGGCCAGGCAGTTCTTGAGCAGGCTCGTCGGGCACGTGGCGTCCGTCGGAAGACGAGAGAACACAACGATATCCGCCCAAGCAACGTCGTCGCCGCGCAAGTTGCCCTCGCGGACCTTTCTCAGGCTCAGACCACCCGCCGAATCCTGTCCCGCGAGAGCCTCGATCGCCGTCTCGAAGAGAAACGCCTCCTCGGCCCGGCTGACGACGAGAATCTTGGTGGCGGAAGCCTGAGGAACGCAGACTCCCATCCGGTACGTGTCGTCCGCCTCCAGGCCGTCCCGGGGTTCAAGACTCAACTCCACCGGCAAGCACGGCCACGCGGCTCCCCCGGCTCGCGGCCCCAAATCGATCTGCACGCGGACTGCCTTCCGCTCGCCCGCCGAGAGAATCACGTCGACTGAGACGGGCCGAAGATCCGCGCACCGAGCGGTCAACCTGCGATGTCCCTGCGCGTCGCCGCATTGGGCCAGGGTCACGTCGACGTCGAGCTTGTTGTTCGCAAGGCCGGCCGGGCGAGCATCGACGATCGCCAAATCGGTCAGGAGGGCCGTGGGGGCGATGATCTCATGCGACAGCGCATCGACGCCCGCGGGTTTGCGAATCCGCTCGAACTCCCCCAGGACATCGGGGCGAAAATCGCTGAGCACGACCGCTGAGAGCGTGTCGCCCGGCGAGGCCGCGGCGTTCTGCGTCCCCAGAGCCTTCACAAAATCGGCAGGCCGGGCCCTCTTGGGAACGACAGCCAGCCGCTTGATCTCCGCAAGAGCCTGGGTTCGACCGAGCCCTTCTGCCACCTTTCCTGACGCGAGGCCGCAGACTCCGAACACCGCATCGGCCGGGGCCTGGCGCACGCGATCGATCGCCCTCTCAGTCATCCGGGAGAAGAGGCTCGATCCGCCGTCCTGATAGGCCATGGAGGCTGAGTCGTCCAACGCCAGGTAGAGAATCGATCGATGCGGCTGCGGCTTCGCGTGAACCTTCAACATCGGCTGGGCGAACAGCGCCGCGATCAGCACGATGATCGCGCATCGCAGGAGCAGCACCAATATGTCGCGGAGCTTACGGCGGGAGTGGCTCTCCTGCCGGCCGGCTCGCAGGAATTGCAGCATCGTGAACGGCACCCGGCGAAATCGCGGCTTGGCCAGCAGGTGCGCCAGGATCGGCCCGACCACCGCCGCCGCTCCGAACAGGAATGTCCACGCCAGGAAGCTCACATCAGCCTCTTTCTCCGCAGCAGGTACGCGATGAACGCCCGGTCCAGGGACTCCGAGGTCTCCAGCAGGCAATAATCGATGCCGCTCTTGCCGAGGGTCTTCTTGACGTTGTCGAGAAAGTCGTTCACCCGATGCTGATATCCGTCGCGGATCGACTGGGGGAATGTGCGGAACTTGTCGCCGGTCTCCATGTCCTCGAACTGAATTAAACCCTCGTACTTCAAGTCCAGCTCCCGACGGTCCATGACGTGAAAGACGATCACGTCGTGCTTGAGAAACTTCAGATGAGCCAGGCCGCGAAAGATGTCGCCTTCGTCGTCGAGCAGGTCGGAGATCAGCACGACCAAACCCCGGCGTTTTGTCGTCTCGGCCACCGCGTGCAGGACCGAGGCCAAGTTCGTCCGCCCCGCGGTCGTGTGGCGGTCCAGGGCCTGCAAGACAGCGTGGATGTGTGTCCGCCGGGACGCGGGCGGCACCTGCGAGATCACTTTTTCCGCGAACAGCATCAGTCCCGTGCTGTCGCCCTGCTTGAGCATCAAATAGCTCAGGGCCGCCGACAGACAGCACGCGCAGTCGATCTTGCGGATCGACCCGCTCCCGAACGACATGCTCTTGCTGATGTCGAGCAGCACGTAGACCGTCGTGTTCGTCTCCTGGTGAAACCGCTTGATGCAGAGCCGGTCCGTGCGGGCGTAGACCTTCCAGTCGACGAACTTCACCTCGTCGCCGGGGTGGTATTCGCGGTGGTCGCTGTACTCGACGCTGAAGCCCTGGAACGGGCTCGGGTGCAGGCCGGAAAAGAACCCCTCGACGGCGCACCGCGCGACCAGCTCCAGGTTCGCCAGCTTGTTCA
>JBDKUU010000406.1:0-2711 GCA_039679525.1 Phycisphaerales bacterium
CAGCAACTCGATCACGCCCGCGCCCAGAAGGACGTGACCGACGCCCAGGTTCGGGCCGCGGCCCAGCAGGTCAAGGCCGTGCAGAGCGACATCGCCCGCTTGCAGGCGCAGCAGGATCAGGCGGCCGCGGCGGTGAAAGAAGCCCAGGTGATGCTGAGTTTCACGACGATCGAGGCGCCCCTGAGCGGCCGCGTGGTGCGGAGGATGGTCGACCCCGGCGACATGGTCACGCCGGGCCAGCCGCTGTTCACGATCGAAACGCCCGCCGAGCCGGAGCTGCACGCCGTCGTGGCCGAGTCGTTGGTGGCGCAGATGGAGCCCGAGCAGACGCTCGACGTGCGGATCGACGCCATCGATCAGACGCTGCAAGGAAAGGTCCGCGAGATCGTACCCCAGGCGGACCCGCGGACCCGGACGCTGCTGGTGAAGGTGTCTCTGCCGCCGCAGCCCGGCCTGATCAGCGGACAGTTCGGCACGCTGGCGATTCCGACGGGAACCTATCAGGCCATCGTCGTTCCGAGCCATGCGATTCACAAGATCGGCCAGCTTCAGCTTGTCAACGTCCTGGACGATAAGGGCGTCCCCCATCGGAGGTTCGTCACTCTCGGCCGATCGCACAAGGACATGGTCGAGGTGTTGAGCGGCCTGCGGGCCGGGGAATTGGTCGTTGTCCCGTAAGTCCTGTTCACCCTAAAGGAGTGTGAGCACGCATGAGCAAGCCTGTGGAAACCGAGCATCAAGCCTCTTCGCCCGCCCCGGCCGGCGGACATGACTGGATGACGCGGATCGTCGAGACGTTTCTCAAGGGCAACTTGTCGGTTCTCTTGATCCTGATGAGCCTCGTCGCCGGCGTCGCGTCCCTGCTTCTCACGCCCCGCGAGGAAGACCCGCAGATCATCGTGCCCATGGCCGACGTGATGATCTCGATGCCCGGGGCCAGCGCGTCCGAGGTGGAGCGGCAGGTCTCGACCCGGCTCGAAAAGCTCCTCTATCAGATTCCCGGCGTGGAGTACATCTACTCCACGAGTTATCCCGGCCAAGCCGTCGTCACCGTGCGGTTCTACGTGGGCCAGGACCTGGAGCGAAGCTGGGTCAAGCTGCACAACAAGGTCCAGGCCAACGTCGACCAGGTGCCGCCGGGCGTGACCGGATGGGTCGTGCGGCCGATCGAGATCGACGACGTGCCCGTCGTGAATCTCACCCTGTTCAGCCCGAACTACGGCGATTACGAGCTTCGGCGGATGGCGGAGGAGCTGGAGACTCGCCTGCAGGCCGTGAAGAACGCGGGTCGCACCTACGTAGTTGGCGGCCGGCCCAGGGAGATCACGGTGCACCTGTCGCCGGAGCGGATGGCGGGACACAACGTGACCCTGTGCGACCTCCAGCGGGCCTTGCAGGGGGCGAACGCGTCGATTTTAGGCGGCGAGCTCGTTCGGGCCGATCAGGCGATACAGTTCCAGGCCGGACAGTTCCTGAGCACGGCCGAAGCGGTCGAGAACCTCGTGGTGAGCGTCGACAATCAGCGGCCGGTGTTCCTCAAGCAGGTGGCCGACGTGCAGGACGGCCCGGCGGAGCCCGCGACATACTCGCGGATCGCGTTCGGCCCGCAGGCCTACACGCAGTACGATCCCCTCGCCCATGAAGAGGCGATGCCCGCCGGGGTCGGCCGCAACGAGGACTACGCCGCGGTGACGGTGGCGGTCGCCAAGCGGAAAGGCACCAACGCGGTCGTCGTCTCCGAGGACGTGAAGAAAGCCGCCGATGCGTTCGCGGCCGAGGCCCTGCCGGAGGACGTGCACCTGCGGGTGACCCGCGATTACGGGCACACCGCCGACGAGAAGGTCAACGAGCTGATCGAGGCGCTGCTGGTGGCCATCGCGATCGTCGTGGCGCTGCTGGCCTACAGCCTGGGCTGGCGCGAGGGGCTGATCATCGCGCTGGCCGTGCCGATCACGTTCAGCATCACGCTGCTGATCAACATGCTCCTGGGCTACTCGATCAACCGCGTGACGCTCTTCGCGCTGATTCTCTCGCTCGGCCTGGTCGTGGACGATCCGATCGTGGATGTGGAGAACATCCACCGGCACTTCGCGATGCGTCTGCTGGACCCCTACCGGGCCATCGTGCGGGCGGTGAATGAAGTGCGGCCGCCGATCATCCTGGCGACCCTGGCGGTCATCATCTCCTTCATCCCGATGTTCTTCATCACCGGCATGATGGGTCCGTACATGGCGCCCATGGCGCTCAACGTCCCGATCGCGATGCTCATGAGCCTGGTCGTGGCGTTCACGATCACGCCGTGGCTGAGCTATCACGTCTTGCGGGCGGCGGCCGAGCACTCGCACGCCAAGACCTTTGTCCTGGAAGAGAGCTGGCTCTACCGCTCGTACAAGGCCGTCATGATGCCGATCTTCGGCCGGCGGTCTCTGCAATGGGGCATTCTCGGGCTCATCGTCGTATTGCTGATGTTCGCGGGCCTGCTGGTTCTGCTCCAGGCCGTGCCGCTCAAAATGCTCCCCTTCGACAACAAGAGCGAGCTGCAGGTCGTGATCGACATGCCGGAAGGCACGACGCTGGAGGCGACCGAAGCGGTGGCCCAGGATTTCGTGCAGTATCTGGTCCGTGTCCCCGAGGTGACGGATGTCACCACGGTCGCGGGCTCAGCCAGTCCCATCGATTTCAACGGGCTGGTGCGGCACTACTATCTGCGG
>JBDKUU010000407.1:0-2912 GCA_039679525.1 Phycisphaerales bacterium
GGCAAGAATGGCAACGGTGACGCCGGCGCCGAGGATGCCGGCGCCGAGGGCAACGGCAAGAGCAAGAACGGCAATGGCGAGGAGACCCCCGTGATCGGCGAGGAGCTGCACGAGGTCGTGCGAATCGAGCAGATCGCCAAGAAGCTCAAAGCCGATTTCGGGCTGGACCTCCGGGACTTCCTCCTGACGGTCGAGAAAACGGATTCCGGCGAAGCGCTGCCCACGAAGTTCTTCATCGTCCACGGCGACGAGAGCCACGAGATCCCGTCGCTGGGCGACATCTGCCCGGCCATCCGCCAGATCGGCGGCAAGGGCATCGAGATCAAGCGGTTCAAAGGCTTGGGCGAAATGAACGCCGAGCAGCTCTGGGACACCACGATGAACCCGGCGACCCGCACGCTGCTTCAGGTCAAGCTCGACGACGCCGGCGAGGCCGACCGGTTGTTCAGCGTTCTCATGGGCGACGACGTCGAAGGCCGGCGCCAGTACATTCAGGACCACGCGCTCGAAGTGCAGAACCTCGACGTGTAATCGGCGTCGCGCTGATTGGCAAAAATGAAGGAGGCCGGCTCTCGATAGGGTCGGCCTCCTGTGTTTCTGTGGCAAAGGCAGGGGTTGCTATCTTGTCGAAGGCACCGTGAGCGCCGTTCCATAACCGCCGCCGTAGCCGCCTCCGCGACTGCCGCCGTAGCCACCGGCCCCTCCGACCGGGATCGGGCTGGTCCAGGACTTGAGAATCTGGACCTTGCCCGCGAACTGCTCCTGGCTCAAGCCGCCCTTGGCCAGAGCGTCCACATCGGCCTTGGTCGTGCGGAGAATCAGCACGGTCGGCAACTCGGGCGAATCCCACGTAGGAACGGCCGTCTGCGGTTGGGTGAGAGGGTCGCCGTACTCATCCGTCCTCAGTCCCCTGAAGGCCCAGCCGCGCCGGCCGCCCTGGTCGGAGCGGGTGGCGATCACGATATTGATGGCGTCCTCCGCTCGGCGGGTTCGCAGATTCGCCGCGTGACGAAGAGTCCCGATCAGCGCCGCCTTGAGATTCTCCACCCTCTGCGCGCTGTACTGGGGTGCGGAAGTCCTTCGCGATTGCTGGGGCACGCCGCGAAGCTCATTGGCCGTCTGCGACCACAGGGGATCGGCGGAAGCCTCGGTCTTGGCAACCGTCTGTTCCTGTGGCGGGGCCGCCAGCGGGAAATCAACCGGAAGGAAGAAGATCGCGCCGTAGCCGTCCAGGTAGAGGCTTTGGGTCATGATCAAATCGTTGGGAAGCTCCACGGTGCTGATGTCGACCGGGATCCTGGCGCCGGCCTCGCCCGCGCCCATCCTGCCGGCCCACACCGCGGCCTTGTCGAAGATCCGGCACATGACCGTGAGATCTTCGCTGATCTGGCCGATGCCCTCGGGCTTCAGGTCCGGCCCCGGGACCACGAACGCCGTCCGCAAGACTCTGTCCTGCCGGCTCATGCCGTTGATGGACTGGAGCCTGAGCAGGAGATTCTCCACATTCTCCTGGGCCTCGCCGTCGGCCTGGAACTCTATCGTCTGGGTTTCGTCGTCGGAACTCACAACGGCCGCCGGGGTGCTCGACACCCCCGCGGTGCCGTAGCCGCCGGCCAGGGAAAGCAAAAGAATCGCTGTGGGGATGAACGTCGTCATATGTCGTCTCCTCTTCAGAAATCAGGCCACATCATCAGTAGGTGATCGCTTGCACTTTCTGTTCGAACTGTTCCGGGCTGAGCTGACCCTTGGCGTACGCGTCCACGTCGGCCTTCGTCGCCCGCAGCGTCATCACGCTTCTGCCGGTAGATACCGGGCCGGCCGCCGGCAACGCGATGCCGTTCGCCGCGCCGGCCGACGTCACGGGCATCGCAATCGTGGGACCCTGGCCCTGGACCACGAAGGTCACCCACTCGCCGGCTTCGAGCCCGCGGATGTTGGCCGCGTGCTTCATCGTTCCGATCAGGGACTTCCGGAAGCCTTCGACCCGGGCCTGGTTGTACGGCTGCCCGGCGGGTCGTCCCTGCTGGACTACCCCGGTCTCTGGGGATTCAGCGAGAGATTGCTTCGTCTGGGCCCACACGGAGTCCTCTTGAGTCTGAGCCGGCTGCTCCGGCGTCTGGGTCGGCGGCGGCAGCAGGGGAAAATCCACTCGGATGAAGAACGTCGCGCCGTAGCCCGCGATATAGAGAGGTTTCGGCCGCCCGAAGGAAGGGAACAAAGCCCGAGGGCCCGCGTCCGCCGACCCGTACACGCGTGCGAACGGATCCCGCCATTCGTTCCGGGCGACGCCATAGGGGGTCAGGATGTTCTTCTCGATGATCCTCGACATGATGCCGAGGTCCTCGATGATCCGGCTCGTCGTCGCGACGTCGGTCTCCTTATTGGGGATCACCAGAGCCAGCTCGGCCGATGCGTCATCCGAGCCGGCGAAGGACCAACCCGTGAACCGCGCAGGGGTGGCCACGCCGATGCTCGTGGCGACGGGCACAGAACTTATGCTGCCACCTATGCCCATGCCGCCCACGACCGCACTACCCGTACCTGCGCCGCCCATACCTACGCTGCCCATCACGACGCCGGATTCCTGCCGTGGTTGAGTTGGATCCTCCGGTACGGGGATCGGAGCCGAGTTGGCATGGAGCAGGCCGGCCGCTGCGGCCAGGACGACGAATAACACCAGACATAGACGCGTCTTATACGAAGGGGTCATGGTTTGTTCCTTTCCTTGGGATTCTGGAAGGGCCGCGGCTCGAGGCCGAGATCCTCCGGTTGGTGGTTGGCGAGCAGTTGAACGAATGCCTGCCGGGTACGCGACAGCTCATCCTCGGTCCGGCTGGCCAGCGTTTGCAGACCGGCGGCGCGCTGCGTGTTATTGTGAATGCGATTGAGTTCGATCTGGTGGATCGCCCGGG
>JBDKUU010000408.1:0-2423 GCA_039679525.1 Phycisphaerales bacterium
GAATAGACGTGTGGAAAACACAGACTGGTCCGATGTTATCGCTTCTCGCAATGGTGATGATGACGCGTACGCCCGCCTGGTGCGGCGATACGAAAAACCCATCACCGGTTTGCTTTGGCGATTCACCCGCGACCCGGCGCAGTGTGAGGAACTCGTGCAACAGGTGTTTGTCGATGCCTACTTCAGTTTGAAGACCTACCGCGGCGACGCCCCGCTGCTGCATTGGCTCCGACGGATCGCCACACGGACGGGCTACCACTTCTGGCGCGACAAGGCCCGGGAATCTGTGGAAACCACGCTGCCGGACTCGGATATTCTCGAACAAATCGAGGCGGCCCAGGACGACGACATCGATCCGGCCGAGGCTGCCGCGGTCCTGCAACGCCTGCTGGCCCGGCTGCCCGCGGACGACCGCCTGGTCCTGACGCTGATGTACTTCGAGGACTGCGGCACCCAGGAGATCGCCGAACGCATGGGCTGGAGCCGGGCCAAAGTCAAGACCCAGGCGCTCCGGGCCCGTCGAAAGATCAAGGAAATCGCCGACAGAGAACACCTTTTGGAGAAACTCGGATGGACGCTTTAGAGGCTCTGGCAAAACTGGCTCTCAAGGCACGCGAGGAACCGATTCCGGTCTTCGGCGTGGCCGATCAGGTGCGGCTCCGCATCAGGTCCGAGAAACAGGCCTCGGTTACGTTGATCCCCCTGGGCCTGGTCGGAGGCCTGTCCGCGCTGGCGGCCTCGATCACCCTGTTCATGGCCCTTGAGTTCTGGCACTATATGAGCAGCCCCGTGATGCAGTTGGTCGCCCCCCTGCCGGAGATGCGGTTATGGTAGACGCGGCGAGACCCAGTCATCCGGCGATACCCCATCGGACGCCGCCCAGCCGGCGGCAGATCATTGCCCAGATGGTTGTCTCGGCAGTAATCCTCGTCTCCGGCATCGTCATCGGCGGCGGCGGCACGATCCTGGCGCTCAGAGATCGGATTCTTCCACCGACTGCGACGACAACGACCGGGGGCCCCAGCGACAAGGAGCCCGGGGCTGAGGGACCGGCCAAGGACATCGTCGCGCACTGGACGGCCGACTACAGCCTGAGCGAGACGCAAGCCCAACAGGCCAGGGAGACGCTGACCAGGCAGTTCGAGGCCACCCATGCCCTTTGGATGAAGTTCCAGCAGGCTGAACAGGGGGAACGCGAAAAATTCGCCTTCGCCATGAAAGGCATCCTGACTGCCGACCAATTCTCCCGATGGGATGCCGATTTCAAGAGAATGGTCGAGGACATGCAACGGATGCGTCCCTTCGATCCCCATCGGGGCGGTCGCGGCGGGCCACGCCCGGATTGGCGGCCCGATCGACGCATGGATCCCAACGATCAACGCAGGGGTTGGCGGGGACCGCCCGGAGACCCCAACGGTATGCGAAAGGACTGGCCGCGAGATGGATTCCGAGGTCCCGGCGGCCGCCGCGGCGACTGGGGACGCGGCCGACCCAGAGACCCCAATGACCAGCGGGAACGCCGGCCCCCGGAGCAATTCATGGACCCCAACGGTCCGCCGCCGGGCATGCCGCCGGAACCTCGGTAGCGGCTGCCAACGACTGGCGGTTTACTCGAAGATCAGGACGCCGAACTTTTCGAACTCGTGGAAGCTCGGCCCTACTCTGGCCCAATCCCAACCGGCGGTCTTTCCACCATCGTAGTCCGCGCGATAGAAATTGGCCCGCCACCGCGAGCCCGGTTTCGGCGGGACGTTCTGCAGGGGTTTGAGCAGTTCGTACGGGACGAACACCTCGGCCCTCCAACCGGTCACCGTCGCCCCGGACTGGCGGGGTCCGCCGAAAGCCACCGTCGCCTTGCGGGTCTTGCGGCCCCCTTCGTAGTGCCACGGACGCCAGCCGAGGAACTGGCCGTCGAAATTGGGGATCAAAATGGGCAATTCGAAACCCAGGGGCGAGATCTCATATTCGAAGTAGACCGAGCGTCGCTCGTCCGGCCACAGGAAGAACTCCAGCACGTCCTCGTTCCAGAGGTCCAGAAAATCCTCGTTCATCGTGGTGGTGAGGGTGCGGTCCTCCGCGTCCATGAGCACGTACAACCCGGTCTGCGAGTGGAGCACTTTGAACTGCGTCCTGTACGATTGCCCGTCTGCACCACGCGAAATCAGCGGCGTCCACGGAGCCTTTGACCAGGCAGCCGCGTCGCCATTGCCGTTGACATCGAAATCCTCAGTCTGCTGGACCCGCAGCGTCGTGCGATCCTGTTCGCCTCCGGACGATCCCACCGTAAACATCCACAAGCCGCACCCGATCAGAGCAGCGACTGTCGCCGCGATGAGCACACGCAGATTCATGCGATTCCTCCCTTTCCACAGCCTACGCCAGCGATTCGTTTCATTGCCGACAGGTCTCGATGGCGTCATTCT